>JAEZIL010000117.1 GCA_023436685.1 Bacteroidota bacterium
CCGCCAACCCCGATAGATTTGAAGTAGAAGTACTTAGCGCACATAGCAACGCTGATTTACTGATTAAACAAGCCACTCAGTTCAAGCCAAATGCAGTTGTAGTAACTGACGAGTCGAACTACGATACGGTAAAACAAGCGTTAAGCAGCTTACCTGTAAAAGTATTCGCCGGTGCCACTGCCCTTAACGATGTAGTGCAGTGGGATACTGTTGATACCGTACTTACGGCTATAGTAGGTTTTGCGGGCTTATCTTCAACAATAGCCGCAGTTACAGCAGGCAAACGGATAGCCCTTGCTAATAAGGAGACACTGGTAGTAGCCGGCGATATTGTAATGAAGCTGGCTGCCGAGCGTGGTGCTGCTATTATACCTGTTGATAGCGAGCACTCTGCTATTTACCAGTGCCTGGTAGGCGAAAAATGGAATACGATCGAGAAGATATATCTTACCGCTTCCGGTGGGCCTTTCCTGGGCCGTAAACCCAACTATCTGGTAAATGTAAAAGCCAGCCATGCCTTGCAACATCCTAATTGGGTTATGGGCGCTAAGATCACTATAGATAGTGCTACGCTCATGAATAAGGGCCTTGAGATGATAGAAGCTAAATGGCTTTTCGGGTTAGATAATGAACAGATAGATGTCATTATCCATTCGCAATCTATTCTGCATTCGCTGGTGCAGTTTACCGACGGTTCTTTAAAGGCGCAAATGGGCCTGCCCGATATGAAGTTGCCCATACAATATGCAATCGCATACCCCAATCGTATACCAAACGCTTTTAAACGCTTTGATTTCAAGGATTTTCCCCAGCTTACCTTCGAGCAACCCGATTATAAAACTTTCCGTAATCTTGCACTTGCAAAAGATGCAATGTATAAAGGCGGCAATGCCGCTTGCACTATGAATGCAGCAAATGAGGTAGTAGTACATGCATTTTTGCAAAACAAAGTTGGCTTTATTGAAATGAGTGATATTATTGAAGCGGTACTTGCCAAGGTGAATTTTATTGATACACCCACGCTTGCAGATTATGAAGAGTCAGACAAGCAGGCCCGTATCTATGCTTCCGAACTAGTTAAAAAAAGCCAGTTATCTTATTAATACTGTAATCATCCACATGCAACTTAATACTGTTTTATTAATGTCCGGCGGCCTTGTACAAGCTTTGCAATTGCTTGCAGCCTTATCGCTACTCATACTGCTGCACGAGTTCGGGCATTTTTTCTTCGCACGCCTGTTTAAAACCCGTGTTGAAAAATTTTACCTCTTTTTCGATTTTCTTATCCCATTCCCCGGCCTGCTCAACTTCGCTTTGTTCAAAAAGAAAAAAGGCGATACCGAATATGGCCTTGGCTGGTTTCCACTGGGTGGCTATGTAAAAATAGCAGGCATGGTGGATGAAAGCATGGATAAAGAACAAATGGCACAACCACCCCAGCCTTGGGAATACCGCTCTAAGAAAGCGTACCAGCGCTTGTTTATTATGCTGGGCGGTATTATCATGAATGTGTTGGTAGCCATCTTTATTTACGCCTTGATATTTGGCATTTGGGGTGAAGAATATTTGCCAACGCAAAATGCCAAATATGGTATAATGGTAGATAGCACTGCCGAAAGCATAGGCTTAAAAAACGGCGACCGGATAGTAGCTGTAGATGGCAGGCATATCGACCGCTTTAACCGTATAGTACCCGAATTTATTTTCAACGAAGCACGCTCTTTTACTGTGGAGCGCAACGGGCAGCAAGAAACCGTTACAATTCCGCAAGGCACCATCCGTAAGATCATTAAAAGCCAGCGTAACACATTTATACAACCCCGTGTACCCATAGTTGTAGCAGCCGTTGGTGGCAAAAGCCAGGCCGAGAAAATGGGGCTAAAGGCTAATGACAGCGTGGTAGCTGTTAACGGGCAACCTGTTTTCTTCTACGATGAATTTGAGAAAATAAAGCGCGCATCGGCCGGGCAGCCTATTGAGCTAACGGTGATAAGAGACAACCAGCCGGTAGCCATAAAAGGTACTGTACCCGATAATAAATTATTAGGATTTGCTCCCAAATCCTGGGATGCTTTTTTCACTACCGATAAGGTTAAGTATAACTTCTTCCAGGCTATTGGCAAAGGGTTTACCTATACAGGCGATCAGATTGGCAACTATTGGCGCCAGCTGAAAATGATCTTTACTTCTAAAGAAATAAAAGCCTCTGAAAGCCTGGGTGGTATTGTAAGCTTTGGTAAAATGTTCTCGCCCGTTTTCGATTGGCAGGATTTTCTGATGCTGACCGCATTCGTTTCTATCATCCTGGCAGTTATGAATTTACTCCCAATACCCGGCCTGGATGGTGGCTATGTTATATTCCTGCTATTCGAACTGATAACCCGAAAAAAGGTAAGCGAGAAAGTAATGGAAAGGGCTACAACTGTAGGTCTTGTACTATTGCTAGGCTTAATGCTCTACGCCAATGGCCTCGATATATTCCGCCTGTTCAAAAATTAGATGTTCTCTATATAGAATAAAAAAAGCCTGCCGGAAAGCAGGCTTTTTTTATAGTTCATATATCTGCCTGGCTATTTTAAATGTATTGCAATGCGCCTCCACAATATGTTTTATTTGTGGTGAATAGCCGCCACCCATCGCTACTGCAACAGGCAGGTTAAATTTCTTGCATATCTCAAATACTATCTCGTCTCTCCGTGCACAATCTGCTATCGATAACTTCAGCTTACCAAACTTATCAGTAGCCAATACATCTACACCCGATAAATAAAGCACAAAATCGGGCTGTATATTTTGCAATATAACAGGCAGGTGTTTCAGCAGCAGTTCAAGGTATGTACTTCCATCTGTGCCATCAGCAAGGCCTATATCAAGATCGCTTACTTCTTTATGAAACGGATAGTTGTGTTGTCCGTGCATACTGAATGTAAACACCCTCGGCTCGTTTTTGAATAACGCTGCTGTTCCATTGCCCTGGTGCACATCCAGGTCAACTATAAGTATCTGCTTAGCCAGTTGGTGATGCAATAAATAGCTAGCCACTATCCCAAAATCATTCAGCAGGCAAAACCCTTCCCCTTTATTGGTAAATGCATGGTGTGTACCCCCTGCTACATTAAGTGATACGCCATACTGCTTTGCGTACAGTGCACAATCAATGCTGCCCTGGCTCAGTGTTATTTCCCTTTCTACCAATAGTTCCGATTGTGGGAAACCAATAGCGCGCATTTCCCTGTCTGTCAATTGCCCTTTTTTCATACGCTGCCAGTAATCGGCATCGTGTGTCCACAGTATCACTTCATCATTGGCCTTGCCGGGTGCAAACAGGTTTTCCTGTGTTATAATGCCTTCGCGCAATAGTTGTTCAGGTATCAGCTCATACTTCGCCATCGGGAAACGGTGCCCTTCCGGCAGGGGGTGTGCATAAATAGGATGGTAAGCTATCTTCAGCATGAGTGGCAAAAATAGCCACTCTGCTTTTAACAAATAGTGTGCTTACTAATCCGTAACTTTGCAATAAGTTCTTTGATGATATTACAATATCCACCCAAGCTCTCGGGGCCGACTGGTTTTGACAGCATAGGGCAGGGTAAGTAAGCATGTCGTGCGTTGTGTAATTAGCACGTAAATCTGAATGCTCAAAATCTAAATGGCGAATCTAACTTTGCCATGGCTGCCTAATTATTAATTAGACAACCATTTTGGCCGCAGAAAGCAGCTGCCTGTTCCTGTTTCTGCCGCCTAAATCAAACCAATAACAGGATATGATCTGCATTGTTGCGCTGCAGGTATGAAAACCAAAGCGACTAGGTAAGTAGTAAGTTTGTCCGGTTCTGGCTGCTTACCGAAATTCAATTCCGGAATAAACATGTAGAAAGCTTATTGGGCATATGTTTGGACGCGGGTTCGACTCCCGCCGGTTCCACAAACTAATAAGGGGTAGCAAATGCTACCCCTTATTAGTTTATACGAGTTGATTCGGAGCCGCAAGCGGGTTGGAATTAATTCTTTCGCGAGTGACAACGTGCGAAAAATCCCGCCGGTTTCATTATTACTCTGTCTTAACCTTGATCAGTTCCCATATCAGTTTGCCCATAGCTTCATTAGTTACATCATGATGACCCTGTATTACTTCACTACATTCCAATATTAATTGCTTTACACTATCGCTATTACCTTCTAAGCCACCTGCCTCAGTTACACTTCCTGTATCAAACTGCTTATATCCTTTTTTATTAACCAGCCCAATAGTTCTTTCATCGCCCATAAAAGGTATACGATAAAGCCAAAACCCTGCATTCATTGCTCCGTCATGCTTACTTACAGTAGCAACAAACTTCTTTGCAGGTTTCGATAAGGTATAAATAGCATCATCATTTCTATTCTTTTCGAAAGCCTCTGCGGGTAAATGACGGCTTATCCTATATGCACCTTGAAAAGACATTAGCAGATCAATTTTATTGCTTGAATTCACCTTATCTGTAAATAGCACAGAGGAATAACTTGCTCTCGTAAGTATGCGCGCCCCAAAACTATGCCCAAGTAGCACCAATGGTTTATTGTATGCTGTAGATATTGGAACAAGTATTTTCCACAACAGGTAATTGATATGAGTCATACCAAGTTCATCAGCATCTTTCTGGTTTTCAAAAAAATCAACAAATGTAAAAGGCACGAAAGATTCATTCGTCAAATAAGAGATACCATTTCTTGTATATGAAGGCCAGGTAATACATATATATAAAGGGTTGAAGGCTGTGGAATTTGTTGATGCAGAGTCAATGTTATTTAGCCAACTGTTGTAATGAAAAACAGATTTCTGTTGGTCATTATTCCATCCTGTACTCATCAGTACAATATGTGTATACTGCTTATCACCTTCTTGCTTTATTCTACTCTCCAGGAAACCTTTGATCTTATCAAGCTGCAATTTAGTATCTAGGTAAAGATCATACTCAGTCTCAAACAAGTCCTTTTTATCATATACATTGTAATACTTGGTCTTGCTACCACGCTCCGCTGTCACTATATGTGTCAAGGCCTGAATATTTCCATCACGTAGTACTTCAATACTTGCTTCTTCTTGCTTTTGCATGTCATTATCAGCATACACCTTCATGCTCAATCCATATGTAGTCAGCATTCTGTTTACATCAACCCGCTTACTGGCCACTCTGCTCCGCGGAATATCCTCGAATGCCAATAGCAC
>JAEZIL010000184.1 GCA_023436685.1 Bacteroidota bacterium
GCATATAAGGAAGTGCATAATGGTGATGAGCATGAAGAGATAACCGTAACCTACACTCCTCCTGCGGGTACCAAATCAATGACCATACGTACTACAGAATTTGGAGAATTTGACCGCAATACTGCTGATATGTTCGTGCGTAAAGGTACAAAGCCAGTCATTATACATACCTACCCTCCCAATGTTTCTAAATACGATTGGGAAGCAGATTTTGCAGGTATAAATCCTAACCGTGAAGATGAAGTGTATACGGTAAGCAACCCTTCAGGCACCTACTATATTACCCTGTATGGCTATAATACATACTTCAGATCGTGGTTGGTAATAACAACTACAAAATAGAAATATTACTATAACCCTCAATAAAAGCTTCCCTATCGGGAAGCTTTTTTATTTACCTCTATACATCCGTAACTTCATATACATATGCCTATGACAATGCAGCAAAACGACCTGAAATTCGCCGTACTTATAGATGCAGATAATGTGCCGTCCACTAACCTTAGGGAAATGATGGAGGAGGTAGCCAAATATGGTACACCTACCTATAAGAGGATATATGGCGACTGGACCAAGCCGCATGTTAACAGGTGGAAAGAGCCATTGCTTGAGCATGCCATAACTCCCGTGCAGCAATATAGCTATACCCAGGGCAAGAATGCTACCGATTCGGCTATGATAATAGATGCAATGGACATACTGTATAGCGGCAAGGTTGACGGATTTTGCATTATTTCCAGCGATAGTGATTTTACAAGGCTGGCCCTTAGGCTGCGCGAGGCAGGCATGCAGGTAATAGGTATGGGGCAGAAAAAAACACCGGCGCCCTTTATTGCAGCTTGTAATAAGTTTATATACATAGAAATACTGAAGAGCAAACCTACTACCGCAAACATACCTGAAGAACGAAATGAAGAAACAGAAATAAAACCTGTAGACAAAGGGGTAATAAAACTTATATCAGATTCTGTAAATGACCTTGCCGACGAATTGGGATGGGCTTATCTGGGAGACATAGGCAACCTTATTATTAAAAAACGGCCTGATTTCGATTCGCGCAACTATGGTTTTAAAAAATTAGGCGAACTCATAAAGAGTACCGGATTGTTTGAAATTAACGAACGTGTTACCGATAAAGGCAATGGCAACATTAAACATGTGTATGTGAAACTAAAAGTAACAAAGGCCAAAAGGCAATCAAGAAAATCCAAATAGAACTTTACAAACATGTCAATTTTCATTGACAGCGTTATATTACAACCCTATTATTTAGCTATCGTCTCGGGTATGGTAGCATACAGCATTACCGAAAGTATGAACAGCAAAATAACAATACCATAGGCAACAAAGTTTATTTTATTGCTACGGGCAATAAATATTCTTCTGCTATGTCTTTGGTAAACTGTTTGCCGCCATGGCAAAAGGCTGCGCAGAAACACCTGGTAGCGGTCGGCAGGAGATAAGAATGAAACCAGGTATATTTTCAATAACAGGAATGCAAGTAGCACAACAGCTATCAGTACGAAAAAGAAGCCAGCAAGATGCTCAGCAGTCATAAAAATAAAGTTGGTAGTGGTAATACAATGAGGCTATAAAATTACTGTGAGGGAGAAGCGTATGTCAATGTGAAAAACACCCATTAACCAATTGTTTACAAAAACAGGGTGTTTTAACGGTACCTGCGGGTTATGGCTAACCCTGGTACAAAGGCAATATAACCGTTAAAACACGGTACCCTTGCCAGCAATTAAACAACTAGCTTTGCTTTACACATATAAGGGATATTAGATCCTATACCAACTATCCACCATTTAAAACAAAAAAAAATGAAAACAATCAATTTGCTGTTCGCAAGAAAGGCTAGCCTTTTTGCAGCTATTATCATGATCTCTCTCAGTGCTTGCCAAAAGAATGATCGAAACCTTACATCTGCACCAAACGCAAACACAGGTATTCAAAAAGTGCTTACTGATGATGCAGAGAACCAGGCCAATCCATTCGATTATGTAGGCCTTGCTCACAACGAAGCGTTGCATGCTACACGTGCTACGTGGACCAATAAGCGGAGTACGTTTACAAATATGTATAACGATGCAGTAAGCTTTATTACTACTAATTACGACCCTGCTGTAGTACCTTCAAAAGAAGCCGATTGCTACGCTATCTGGTCGGCAGCCATGGCTGATGCTCCAAACTACGGAGCTACATTGGTAAGCAATACAAATATGTCAAGAACTGCTAAAGCCTACGCTAACCAGATTCTTACTTTATGCTTAAACCCTAACTCAACTTATACATATGCCGATCTCAGGAATTCGGTTGTAACTGTTGAAAGTGCAATAACAAATGATCGTACCCTTACTTCATCTGAAAAAGATGACCTATACAAACTAGCTTCTGTAGGCAGATACTCAGTTTTGTACTGGGTAAATGAAAGTGATGGTTCAAACGGCGGCTCAACCCTTTTACGTACATGTAGTGCCCCATCAGCACCTGTAGCTGCGCAGGCTGCAAAATTCGACTGGGTAAAAGCAGCGGTTGCTGACTTAGGTGCTATTGTACAGGAAATTGGCAGCGGCCATAGCATTTGGACTTCTGTTATTAATGTAGTAGTTGCCAGCGTTAAAGCCGGTTTCGACCTGAAGTAATACTATCCCTTATGTGTTTTATTAGTTGAATAGGATAAATACCCGGTACATATTGCCGGGTATTTTTTAAATATCATCAGTATGATGGTGCCTCAAACCTAGCTTAGCTTTTACTCATTCTTCTTTCCAGCAATGCTTTTCTT
Source organism: Bacteroidota bacterium (assembly GCA_023436685.1). GTDB lineage: Bacteria > Bacteroidota > Bacteroidia > Chitinophagales > Chitinophagaceae > Polluticoccus. The sequence goes on from JAEZIL010000184.1 coordinate 2,792, forward strand.
CTTTTCCATTTTGCAATAGGCTCAGCGTCGTAAAGCGGCACCCCTTTTTTATCTACAAGGCCTAGCGAGCGAGATAAAGATTTACTTAGTTTCGTTACCACTACTTTAATACTGCCTTTTACAACTGGCTGGTGCAACTCGCTAAAGGCTTTAATAGCTTTGTCAATAATAGCTACTTCCTGTTTCGGCATCTTTTGCTTACGATACACTATCATTAGCCTGTTATATACTATAGCAAGATGCTTGTTCCGCTTTAACAGCTTCAGGTAAATATCAATTGCAGCTTTCGGCTCATTATTCTCAAGGGCCTTCGCTTCTTGCAGTGATTCTTTAGTTGTAGGACCGGTATCAAATCCTTGCTGTTCCATACCACTAACTTGTGTAAATATTATGCCCGCTCAGTTATAATCACCTCTACAGTTTGCCAGCTCTCTACTATAACCGGCCGGCAACTATAACCCAAGTACCAAGACAAGTTTGAAAGTATCGTTAGCATTTACATAAAACGCTGAAGCATAACACCCGGCTGGTAGCTGAAAATCAATAAACAATAGAAAGCACTAGCTAAAGGAATAACTGTTACCTAGTCAAGCGCCATTACTGTCCAGATGATAAGAATAAGTGTAAGAAGTATATATGCAACAATATTTACTATATCACTCTTTTTATAAAAACTCTTCTTACGCGTGCTTGAGGTAACTGCATTCCTGTTCATTTTAAAAGACTCCAGGAATAACGCAGTTTTATCTTTGGTAGGCACACTGCTTATCATAAGCAGTTTTATGGCTACCACAAAAGTAAAAAGGCACAATACCACTATTGGCGCATAGTGCAGCACAAAATTCTGTAACATAGGTATTCTAAATTGAGCCTCTCTCTACTCCCTGTGCAATATATTTCGAATAAATGGCCACAGCAATGATTAATATCACCTTTTAATTAAAAGTTAATATACTATATGCGACCAGCACTAAAATGTATGCAGCAGTAAATATACAGATAATATAACAGATATTATAATGTAAACAGCCAGATTCAATACATTACTTCTACGAAAAAATATCTGTTTACGCTTACTGTTTACGTTACGTAACTGGGAAAGACTCCTGAATCCTAATGATTTTATAAATAACGCAAATTTATCTCGGGTTGGCACCTTATTGAGCATCAATAATTTAATGCACAGAAATACCGATATAATAATGAATATAATTACCCCGGTATTTTTTAAGACTAACACTTTTATCATATGCAGAATACTACTGTAGTTTAAACATAATTTAAAGTAGTGGTAAGGTTACTAAATATTTATCTCCAACTGTGCCATAAGTAATAGGCCTGGCCGTAGCCATAGCATAACGCTTGCGAAGGTTTTCAAGTCCCAATCCAACCCCCTTTTCTTTACTTATCTTAGCCTGTATATTATTACATACAGTTACACTATCGCTATCAGCTTCTATTACAATAAGCAGAGGCATTGTTTTAGAAACCACATTGTGCTTCATGGCATTTTCTACAAGCAATTGCAAGGCAAGCGGCACTATTTTTCTTTGCTGCCTTACGGTATCACTAATACGAAGCTCAACTTTTAGGGCCTCACCAAACCTGCTTTCCTGTATGTGTATATAGTTATCCAGTATCTCTAATTCTTCCTCAAGATATACTAAATCTTCACTTCGGTATGCTAATACATTCCTGTAGAGATCTGATAAATTCTCGGTATAGGATATAGCTTTTTTAGGATCTTCTTCTATAAGGCCTGTAAGTGTATTCAGGCTATTGAACAAAAAATGCGGATTGATTTGGCTACGCAAATGATCATATTCAAAAAGCATACGCTGTTGTTGTAACTCGGCTACATTCTTTACAGAGCGTTCCCGCTGCCTCATATACAAGTATACAATAGTTATAGTTGTTAATATAGATAACAGGTAAAACCACCACTGCTTATACCAGGGCTTTGCAATGGTGAAACTAAAGTTTGCTTCATCTGCGTGGCTAAAGTCGGGGAACATTGACGCCTGTATACGAAAATTATAATCTCCCGGAGGCAGCTTTGGAAAGATCACAAACTCATCATTAACTGGCACCCATTCATTATAATATCCTTCCAGCTTATAACGACAGGCTAAAGATTTAGGATCTAAAAAATTGATAGCGGTGAAATGAAAGCTGAAATAATTCTCATCCGGCTTAAACTTGTTCTTATTATAAGTGGGCCTTAGATAAATATAAGTGTTTTTTACACGGCCACTTGTATCATACAGATCCTTGAGCTTTCCGCTTTCCCGCAATTGTACAAGAAAATCCAGGTAGTCGCTTTGTTTTATCCCTTTGTGGCGGCTGTAGTAATCTAATACACTATTTACGCCTGCTAAATAATAATTTACCTGGTGGGGATCCTTTTTTTGCAAAGCATATTTTATCCAGCCACCTGCATATAAAAAATAAAACTCGTTATTGATATTCTGAAACTTAAGGAGGTATTCCGGCATCATTACTACCACAGTATTGTTCTTCTGCAACCAATACATAATGAAGTTATCCAGCCGCTTGCGCAATGCCCTGTCTTTGCCCGGGGGTGTTTGCTGCAGCCAGTTAATGGATGGTATTACATATCTCTGGTACGCATCATAGCTAAATCGCTCATCCAATACAATGCTATTGGGCAATAGGGTGTCTTGCGCATTAACTTTACCTTTAAACAGGCATGCAATAAAAATTATCAAACAAAGCTTTAGCCTCATATTGGCTGGTACATCATACCCTAAATATATTATTTTTTACATGCAGTTAGGCCTAACCCGCAGCTTTTTACACTGAACACGGTTTTTTGCCTGCTCAACTGGCAAGATTTTTATCCCTTTAGTCCAAAGCCCTTAAAAAGTAAATATATCGGGCTGGATGGTGCACCTTATGAAGTGGAGTCAATACACACAGATCATTATTTTATTGGCAGCCCTGCTTAACACTACAATACTGAAAGGCCAGGAAGAAACGCAGGTAATAGATTCTGATAAATACCACAAGATCATAGTAGCTCATGAATATCCTCGCTCGGGTTTCCACCAATTTATGCTTGGCAAACATTATCGCGAGGAATGGGCAACTCCTGTAAAAGTAAAGGTAATGATGCTTGATACAGTATACGACGGCCTTACACCCTATGAAGCAGGTGGTGGCCGGCAAAGCAAAAGCCTGAAACTGCGGGACACACGTAAGCGGGAATATGTACTACGCAGCCTCGATAAATCGTTTGGGCGCGCCTTACCGGAAATTTATCAGGGTACTTTTGTTGAACACCTTGTGAACGACCAGGTAACAATTGGCCACCCTTACTCGGCCGTAACCATTCCACCTATGGCTGAAGCTGCCAAAATTTATCATACCAACCCCCAGTTTGCCTATATCCCCAAACAACTAGCGCTGGATACATTTAATGAAAACTTTGGGAATAGAGTATACCTATTGGAGCAGAGGCCCGATGAGAACTGGGAAACAGCCGAAAACTTTGGTAATGCTGAGAAAATAATAGGAACAGAAAAAATGCTTGAAAAAGTATTTAAGGACAATCATAACCAGATTGACGAAGCGCTATATGTACGCTCAAGGATATTCGATATGCTTATCGGGGATTGGGGCAGGCACGATGACCAATGG
>JAEZIL010000234.1 GCA_023436685.1 Bacteroidota bacterium
GATATCATTTCAGCTTTTATAAAATCAATCCGGGGCAGCGATCCTAATGCAGCAGTGTACTGGCTGGCTCGTATGATAGAAGGGGGGGAAGATGCAAAGTTCATAGCCCGACGTATGGTGATCCTGGCCAGTGAAGATATAGGCAATGCGAACCCCAATGCGCTTTTGTTAGCTACTACTACCTTCCAGGCTGTGGATATGATAGGTTTTCCTGAAAGCCGCATCATATTGTCGCAATGCGCTACATACCTTGCTTCATCACCCAAAAGCAATGCTTCTTATATGGCTATTGGTAAAGCACAGTCGCTAATTGGTAAAACGGGTGATCTGCCTGTGCCACTGCATATCCGCAATGCACCTACCGGGCTTATGAAGAAGCTAGACTATGGGAAAGGGTATAAATATGCACACGACTATCCAGGCAATTTCGTTGATCAGGAATTTTTGCCTGATAAAATAGCAGGCACAAAGCTGTACGATCCGGGTAACAATGCATCGGAAGCGCGTTTGCGCGACTATTTGCGCAATTGCTGGAGGGAGAAATATGATTACTAGGTTAGCGTATTGGTTAGCCAGGCGTTGTCATGCCTGTATTTGTTTAGCCTAAAGCCGTTTTGTTGCAGGTAATTAAGTAATGCATCTTTGTCCTGCTTTGGTCCATGCAACTCCATTCGTATTTCTCGTATAAGTGCAAGTGTGTGCTTATCAGTATTGTAAAGTATATCATACTCTCCACCTTCGCAGTCCATTTTCAACATATCTACAGGGCTATTGAAGTGATTGTTAATAATGGTTCTTAGTGTTACTGTCGGTACCTCAACTGTGTTAGTACCAATGTTGGTAGGCTTGTTATTGGGTGATGAAAGAGTAGGGAAGTGTAACACGCCACCATCTACTGCTGTCACAGCAGCTTGTATTGCGGTAATGCGCTTTTGTAAACTATTTGCCTCTATCGATTTTTTTAGGGTAAGTATAGCTTCCTGCCCCGGCTCTATAGCTACTATCTTTTTAGCGTCTTTATAGGCAGCAAACAAGCTGAATGCACCAATGTTTGCGCCAATATCTATTATGTTTTTCCCCGCAAGGTCACTTCCATAGTCATGTTTGCAAAACACCACCATAACCGTTACAATATCGTCACTATGTGAAGAGAGCGCAATCTGAAAACCATTTTTTAACCTAATATATCCTGGGATGTTTTTTTTTGTGCAATACGTTTTCAATACTGCAAATGGATGAGAGAAAATAACAGCATTAGGCAAAAGCCTTATCAGGCCCAGCAGTTGTAATGCCAGGTGCGATAGTTTTATTTTCCGTCCTCCAATCCTGAAAGTCATCATTCGCGTTTAGCAGCCTAAAAATACCCCGGTAACAATGCCGATAATAAAAAGTATGAATATTACCCATCTTAACCTGTCATCATAATTTTTGTAAGTTCCTGCAGCCTGCGTGGGTTCCGGCTGTTGTTGAGCCTTTAAGATGCTCATAGCCTCATTAACATCCTTTTCCCATACCTGCAGCTTAATTCCTCCCAGCGCAAGATGGTACATGGGATTAGCATTGATCGTATGCTCATCTTTTAAAAAGCAGGCTATTCCCTGGCTTTCCAGTAAACTACGGGAAATATGGGCTTCAATACTGTTAGAGAAGGTGGCTATGGTTATTAAATCCATTGTTCGCAATATAGCAACTCTGTATGCGAATTGCTATTAGGGATGCTAATTTATTGATTACCAACATGAAATACTGTTCTATTCATACATTTATTGCTAATCTTCCCGGAAAAAATAATACTGCATTGAACGAAAAAATACGAAATTTGCTGCCCCGGTTTGACAGGCTGAAAGGCTCAAGGAACAATGTTTACAACGAATATGAAATTTTCTTTAAAAATATTTTGTTGAATAGAAACTACTCTTTACCTTTGCAGTCCCAAATTTTACGGGTTAGAAGATATTTATAAGTATGTCACAGCGTATCAGAATAAAACTGAAATCTTACGATCATAACCTGGTTGATAAGTCTGCAGAGAAAATCGTTAAAACTGTGCGCAATACGGGAGCAGTGGTTACAGGCCCTATTCCCTTGCCAACAGATAAGAAGATCTTTACAGTGTTGCGCTCACCGCACGTTAACAAGAAAGCACGTGAGCAGTTCCAACTTTGCACACACAAGCGTTTGTTGGATATATACACATCTTCTTCTCGTACAGTTGATGCGCTTTCAAAGCTTGATTTGCCAAGCGGCGTAGAAGTAGAGATTAAAGCGTAACAGCTTTACATAGCGTTCTTTAAAACATTGATAAACGGCTAATCCCGGTCCACACAATTAAGGCACCCGGGCGCTTGGCTAAACTATAAAGAAAATGAAAGGTATAATTGGTAAAAAAATCGGCATGACCAGCATTTTTGAGCCGAATGGCAAGCAAACTGCTTGTACCATTATCGAAGCTGGCCCTTGTGTGGTTACTCAAAAGAAAACCGTAGATACCGACGGTTATAATGCACTGCAAATCGCTTTTGGCGAGGCTAAGGAGAAAAATACTCCTAAGGCAATGCAAAATCACTTCGCTAAGGCTAATACTACGCCTAAGTCTATCGTAAAAGAAATCCGTAACTGTTCTATTGATAAACAAGTTGGTGAAAACATCACTTGCGAAATATTTGCCGAAGGCGACAAGGTTGCTGTAGTAGGTGTTACTAAAGGTAAAGGTTTCCAGGGTGTTGTTAAGCGTCACGGTTTCAGTGGTGTGGGTGAGGCATCTCACGGCCAGCACGACCGTCAGCGCGCACCAGGTTCTATCGGTGGTTCATCATATCCTAGCCGCGTATTTAAAGGTATGCGCATGGCAGGCCGCATGGGTGGCGATCGTGTTAAGATCAAATCTCTTCGTGTTGTAAAAGTATTTCCTGAGCAGAACTATATATTAGTTACAGGTTCTGTACCAGGCCATAACGGATCTATTGTTTTAATTCAGAATTAATTTAAGTCATGCAAGTTGACGTTTTAAATAGCAAAGGTGAAAAGACAGGCCGCGCGGTTGAGCTGCCAGACGATATATTTGGTATCGAGCCGAACGACCATTGCATCTACCTGGCTGTAAAGCAATACCTGGCAGCACAACGCCAAGGTACACACAAAACCAAGACACGTGCCGAAGTACACGGTTCTTCAAAGAAACTGCACCGCCAAAAGGGTACCGGTGGCTCTCGTAAGGGTAATATCCGCAACCCTCTTTATAAAGGTGGTGGTACTATTAACGGTCCTTTGCCTCATGGTTATGGCTTTAAGCTGAACCGTAAAGTTAAAGATCTGGCTAAAATGTCGGCTCTGGCGCACAAAGCTCGTGAAAATAAAATAGTTATAGTAGAAGACCTGAACCTGGATTCTCCTAAAACAAAAGCTTTCGCAGGCATGATAGGCAGCCTGAACAATGGTAATACTCCAAAATCACTGTTTGTTATGCCTGAGTATAACAGCAACGTGTATCTGAGTGGCCGCAACCTGAGCAGGAACAAAACTGTAGTGCTAAGCGATATGAATACTTACGACCTTGTAAATGCACAAGTAGTAATATTTACCGAATCTGCTGCGAAAATGTTCAATGTAGAAGAAACAGAAGCTGCTCAAGCATAATTATTAAAAAGATTTTCGTAAACCGAAATAATATTAAAGATGAAACTCGCTAACGTTTTGGTAAGGCCGGTAGTTACCGAAAAGGTAAACAACCAAATGGAGCGTAGCAGCCGTTACACTTTCGTTGTAGATAAGAAAGCTAATAAGCTTGAGATCAAGAAAGCTGTAGAAGAATTTTACGGTGTGAAGGTTGACGACGTGAATACGATAGTTGTACCTGGCAAACGCAAATCCCGCTTTACTAAAGCCGGATATATTCAAGGCATTAAGCCTTCATATAAGAAAGCAGTTGTAAAACTTGCTGAAGGTGATTCAATAGATTTATTCTCAATATAGATCTGAAAAAGACTAAAGAAAATGGCATTACGTAAATACAAACCGGTAACAGCCGGTACACGTTGGAGGATCGGTAACGCTTATGCAGAAGTTACCACTAATGAGCCTGAAAAAAGCCTTCTGGAACCATTGCCTGGTACCGGTGGCCGTAACGCTCAAGGTCGTCGTGCTATGCGCTACATAGGCGGCGGTAACAAAAAAATGTATCGTAAAATCGATTTCAAACGCGATAAGAACGATATACCTGCTACCGTTAAAACTATAGAATACGATCCTAACCGTTCTGCATTCATCGCTTTGCTGAGCTATGCCGATGGTGAAAAACGCTACATTCTTGCTCCTCAAGGTTTGCAAGTAGGTGCTACTGTAATAAGTGGTGTAAGCGTTGCGCCTGAAGTTGGTAATGCACTGGCACTTAAAAATATGCCTTTAGGTACAGTTGTTCACAATATTGAACTGCAACCAGGCCACGGTGGTGCTATGGCACGCTCGGCAGGTACTTATGCACAGCTGAACGCTAAAGAAGAAAAATATTGCGTACTGAAAATGCCTTCAGGCGAGCTTCGTAAAGTATTGAGCACTTGTATCGCAACAGTTGGTACAGTATCAAACAGCGATCACGCTCTGCAATCGATGGGTAAAGCAGGCCGCAACCGTTGGAAAGGTATCCGTCCACGTAACCGTGGTGTTGCGATGAACCCTGTAGATCACCCGATGGGTGGTGGTG
>JAEZIL010000246.1 GCA_023436685.1 Bacteroidota bacterium
AAACTATTATCAGGCGGCTCGTATGTATATGAATACCGAGAGGCCTGTTTGGGCTATTATTTATGGCGAAATGTTTATTAACCTGGAGCAGCAAACCCCTCGTTCGCAGGAAACACGCAAAATGATATTAGCAGCATACAGGCGTATATATGGCAGGCCTGTTGAGGAAGGAATACCGAAATTCAGCAAAGGGAAAAAGGCTACTGACGAACCTTTGTCCTTTGAGCAAGCAGTCTATAATACTTTAATGAGGTTAGCGCCGGTAGTAAGTGATGGTGTAACTACTGAAAATCTCACAATGCTGCGCACCCGTTTCATTATGGATTGGACCCTTCTTCACGCTAATAACTACCCGTTTAGCCTGTTCATCAGGCACGATGATATGATAAGAAATGGCTATTTCGATATCTATAATCAATGGTTGTTTGGCAGGGCAGAGAACCAGGCACAATACGATGCCTGGAATAAATTTCATAGTGATGCCATGCCAGAGCTACAGGAATGGTTGCAAGGCCATAAATTCAGACCTGTTGCTGGTGATGCCTATAACGACAAACAAGTAAATCTTGTTCTGGACAAAAAGAAAGGATGATAAAAAGTTAAAATCTATAATAGCTTACCACCCGGCATCCAAAAGCCTTACTTTTGCTGCCATATTTTACTGTTGTTCATTTATCATGATATATTCTAAGAAACTCCTTTTGCTACTGTTAGTATTAGTAACAGCTGCAATAAACTATACGTATGCCCAACAGGTGTCTGCAGATAAAATAGCTGCCGTAGTAGGGCGCAACCGTATTATTCTGCAATCTGAACTGGAAACTGAATTAGCCAATGCAAGACAAGAAAACCCCGAATACAGCGATACCATTAAATGTGTGATTCTGCAGCAGATAATCCTGAACAAAATAATGGCTGAGCAAGCTGAACGTGATAGTGTGATTATAAGCGAAGAAGAAGTAGAAGCAGCCCTCGATAACCGTGTTAGGTACTTTGTTAGTGTTTATGGTTCGAAGGAAAAACTTGAGCAAGTTTCGGGTAAAACAATCTATCAGTTGAAAGACGAATATCGAGAAATAATTAAGGAGGGGATGATCGCAGATAGAATGAAGGGTAATATTTTACAAAATGTAAAAATTACCCCGGCCGAGGTACAAGCTTTTTATAGGCAGATACCCGCTGATAGTTTACCTTTTTTTCCTGCCACTGTAGAGATGGGGCAGATTGTCATCGATCCCCAGGTAAACCCCGAACTTGAACAATATGCGCGCCAAAAGCTGGAAGACATTCGCAAGCAAATAGTGCAGGATGGCAAAAGCTTTGAAGTAATGGCCGGTATTTATAGCGAAGACCCCGGCAGCAGGGATAATGGGGGCGATCTTGGTGTAGTAGGGCGAACCGATGTAGTTTCAGAGTTTGCTGCTGCCGCATTCAAATTGCAAAATGGAGAAATATCGCCAATTGTGAAAACCAAGTTTGGTTATCATATTGTACAAATGGTTCGCCGCCAGGGCGATCAGGCTCACCTTCGCCATATACTTATTAAACCGGAACATACCAGTGCCGATTACAGACAGGCATTAAATAAACTAGATAGTGTACGCTCTTTGCTGATAGCGGGTAAAATTACTTTTCAGGAAGCAGTAGGTAAATATGCTACAGATGAGATGTCGTCTCGTACAGGCGGTATGGTTACAGATCCTCAAACCGGATCATCGATATTGGAAATAGATAAATTAGATCCTGCCCTGGCATTGATGGTAGATACCCTAAAGCCTGGAAGCTATTCGCAGCCACAAATTTTTGAGCGTGGTCCTGGCGACAAATCTTGCCGTATTGTGTATATGAAAAGCTCAACTTCACCCCATAAAGCAAATCTTAAGGACGATTACAACCGGATACAGGAAGCAGCACTGCAACAAAAGAAGGGACTAAAAATGGAGGAATGGTTGAGAGAAAAAACACCTAGTTATTATATTAAGATTGCTCCCGAATACCAATCGTGCGGAAGCTTGCAAATGTGGAAAGACAGCTGGGAAAAACAATGATAAACTAAATACATTTAAAAATAAAGGCCACATCCAGATGTGGCCTTTATTTTTAGCTTAATAGATAAGCAATATCTTCTTTTGTAAGCCGCTTCAAAAAAGCATTATCGTCAGCAACCAATTCAGTAGCCAATACTCGTTTGCGCTCTTGCAATATCAACATCTTCTCTTCAATAGTATCCTTACATATCAGGCGGTAGGCAAAGATGTTCTTAGTTTGGCCTATACGGTGTGTACGGTCTATTGCCTGTTGTTCTACAGCAGGGTTCCACCAGGGGTCAACAATATATACGTAGTCTGCGGCAGTAAGATTAAGCCCTATACCGCCTGCTTTAAGCGATATAAGAAAAACTCTGCAATCTTCATTGTTTTGAAATTGCTGTATGGCTTGCTCCCGTTGTGCCGAGGTTGTACTGCCATCAAAATATGCATAAGGGATATTCTTAGCTTCAAGCTCTTTACGTATAAGTGCGAGCATGCCAAGAAATTGAGAAAAGACAAGAGCTTTATGATTGCCAACGTTTTCGGTTATCTCCCTTGTCAGTTCGTCAAGTTTTATTGAATAGTTATGAAAGCGCTCTTCCTCATTAAGTATAGCCGGCGAGTCACATATCTGCCTTAGTTTAGTAAGCCCTTGTAATATGTGCATTTGAGAGCGTTCTATACCCCGTTCATTTATCATTCCCATTATCTGCTCCTGGTAGGTATTGCGATACGCTTCATATATTTTGCGCTGTTCGCTGCCCATTTCGCAGAATAGAATTGTTTCGGTTTTAGCAGGAAGATCTTTAGCAACCTGTTCCTTTGTACGCCTTAGCATAAAGGGGTAGGTTAGCTTACGCAACTGTTGCTTAACCTCATCTTCCATGAATTTATCTATAGGTGTAGCAAATTCATTCATAAAGAATTCGCGGCTACCCAACATTCCGGGGTTCAGGAAGTTCATTTGTGAATACAGGTCGAAAGTATTGTTTTGTACAGGCGTACCACTTAAGGCCAGCCTGTTTTTGCTGTTTAATAGAAGCGAGGCCTTTGCTACCTGCGACTGGGGATTTTTAATAGACTGAGATTCATCCAGCACAACATAATCGAACGGCATTTCTTTAAATAGCTTTATATCGCTACGCATAGTACCATATGTGGTAATGATAATGTCGAAAGTTTCGAGAACCTTAAAGTTTGCGCTGCGCTTAGGGCCATGATGTATAAAATGCGAGAGGCTAGGTGTAAACTTCTTTATTTCATTCTCCCAGTTATACATTAGTGTAGTAGGGCATACAACAAGAAATTTGGCTTCAGGGTTAGTGTTTTTATAGTGTTGAAAGAATGTAAGTGTTTGTACGGTTTTACCAAGCCCCATATCATCGGCCAAAATACCGCCCCAGCCTGCTTCATTAAGAAATACCAACCATTGGAAGCCTGCCAGCTGGTAGGGCCTTAGTTCAGCTTTAAGCTCCTGGGGAGGAGTAATATTGCTGTAGTCATTTGATAAAATATCGTTAAGGCGTTCTTTTTTATCTTCCAGCTCTTGCTGTAAAGCCTCTTCATCAACCTCTGCTAATAATTCATCCAGTACACTGAAATGGAACTTCTTTAGCCTGATCTTATTGCCTTTAGTTTCGCCCATTTTTATGAGCAAAGCATATTTTTTCAGCCATTCCTCTGGTAACAAACCAAACGAGCCATCGCCTAGCTTAACAAAGTTTTGCTTCTGTGCCAAAGCTTTTTTTACGTCAATGATCGACACTGTTTGTTCTCCAAATGCTAACTCTACCGATGCATCGAACCAGTCAATACCACTGCTTACATGCACACGTGTTTCGGGTTTATGCGTATTGATACGGAGTTGTTTTAATCCTTCAAAACCTAGTAGGTCAACTTCCCATTCGCGCATTATATCAGTAAAGCGGAAGAACCAGTTATTTGCCAATACTGATGTAGCAGGCATGTAATAAAAATGCCCTTTTTTATTTTGCTGCATATCAGTATGCAGGCCATTCAGCATTTGCAAAAATTCCTGCTCAGCAGCTTCATTACGCTGGATGACCTTTACTACTTCATTGTGCGGTTGTATTACATCTCCAAAAAAGCCCCATTTTATTTCCACTTCATCGTATGCAAATGCGGGCTGCAGAATAAGCATTTGCTCACGCTCTTGCAGGTAGAGCCGATAAGCTGGTTTAGCCTTCTCAACCCTCTCTATTATTTCTTCAGAAAAGTTGATATGGACAACTTTGCTCCATTCCATCAGTGTGCCTTTCAGAAAGGCAGGCCAATTAGCTTGTTCAATATGTATTGTGCCATCTGGCATTAAATGTTCAACTAACTGAACTTCCTGAGTATTAGCTAATGCATATACCGTATAATCGTGGAGTAGGAGCCCCGGGTTAAGTAATATAACGTCATCATTATCAACATAACTGTCATCGATACGCCATGCCAGCGAAACAAGGTATTTACTGTTTTGCTTTGTAATGCTTAATTGAGGGTGTATAGGCCGCGGGGAAAAAGCTACAGGCTCAAGGCTGGATGAACTAAACTTCTTACCCTGTTTTTTTATAAAAGATAGGGAGTGAGAGGCATATCGATCCAGCATTTTTTGATACTTAGGTAACAGGTATTCCCAAACCTGGTCTTTCACTTCTTCGGCAGGTTGTTCTTTTAATACTTGTAGATAATCATCAAGAAAATCGCCAAACGGCAAGTTCTTTTTCAAATATTTTAGTATTTCCTCCGGTGTAAATTTGCGTATTGTTGGGAGTAGATCCCTGTCGGACTCCCTATATCTCAGCGCATTTATATATTGCTGTAGTTCCAGTCGTTCTATTGCGCCAATAAAATTTTTTTCTTCTTCATCTGTATTTCCTGCTACCAGGGCAATATCTACAAAGGGGTACCAGGAGACTGTTGGATCTATAACAATGCCTAACCTTTTTGAATCTTCTGCCTTTTCTTTTGTAGCTACCTCCGAAACAGTATTTGTTGTAACCTTGTTAGGCAGCGAAGGCATCAGCTTATAGCTTTCTACCGGGGCTACTTTTTTTATTGTAGGGTCCAATACCCTAAGGAAGGGTTTACCACCCTCATAAGTGAAGGTGAATTTGTTAGTGAGATCGTCTTTTAAACTATAGCCATACTGACGGAGTAACTTGTTCTTTTGCTCGTCCCAATCTCGCATGGTTTGGAAGTACTGAGGGCCGAAATTTTTCAGCAGTTGAATAAACAAAGTAGCCTTATGCAGGCACAGGGGGTGGCTTGTAGCATCGCAAGAGCATGAGGTGTCAAAATAACGTTCCTCATTTTGTTTAATGGCCACTTTATAGGTAGCATCCCCATCCGGCACTTCAGCTTCTATTTTGTCCGTTTTATCGGTTAGTACGATTGCCTTGTTTTGAGATGCCCACATCTCTGCTCTGTCTATTACATCAGGCGAGGTAAAAACGCGAAGTATTTGCATACTTACCTGACGCATACGCACTACTGTGTGTTTCTGATCGTAGGTAATATCTGTATGTTCAAAGAAACCACTTTGAATAATGTCATTTAATTGGAAAAGTGCTGCCACTTCGTGCCGGCAAATATCACCAAGATTATAAGGACACTGGCAGCGCACTGACATATCCTTCAGGTTCAAATATTTGTTTACCGTAACAGTATAGTAGTTCTGATACAAATCGTTACGTACGCGGAAGCGCACTTGTTCCAGCAAGTGGTCTGCATCCAGCAATTGCACGCCGGCTGTATGGAATATTCGCTTACCTCTGCGGATCACCTCTTCGGTGCCATGGTTGTAAACGTGTTTTAGGATTGGCGGTAATGACATTCAGTTGCGCTACGGTCTTGTTCTGCTTGCAATGCCCTATAGGACAAGGCAATCTACAAAGTTAGCAAAAAAAGAAGTTGCGATAAAGCTATGCCGTTAAATAACTGTTATTCCAGTCTAAAAAATCAGGTGGTATATAAAATATACTAAACCGGCTATCAAAGCACTAACAGGGATGGTAAGTATCCATGCCCAAAGCAAATTAATAGTAACCCCCCAGCGTACAGCCGATAAACGCTTTGTAGCGCCTACACCAATAATGGCACCGGTAATTGTATGGGTGGTACTTACAGGTATTTTTAAGTTTTCGGTAAGGAATAGTGTTACAGCACCTGCAGTTTCGGCAGCCACCCCTTCAAATGGTGTAACTTTCGTAATACGTGTGCCCATTGTTTTAATAATCTTCCAGCCACCACTTAAAGTGCCTGCAGAAATAGCTGTATAGCAGGCTAATGGAACCCAAATTGGCATTTCTTCAAACGATGAGATAGTTCCGCTGGCTATAAGGGCAGCAGTAATAATACCCATTACTTTTTGTGCATCGTTGCCGCCATGGCCAATACTAAACGCTGCTGATGATACTAGTTGGGAGCGTTTTAGCCATAGTGTTGATCTCGCTACGTTGAGGCTGCTCAGGAACAATGTAAAAATGCTCATGAAAGACAGTATCACACCCAAAAGTACCCATTTAAAATTCTTTGAATCGAATATAACACGTAGCACATAAGAGTCGAAATGTGTTTTGAGCTTAGTATTATCAAACTCTAAGGTTGCATACATTATAATGCATACTATTGCCAATATTGAGAGTGAAATAAGCTTGGGTACAATTCCTTTCCGAAAGGAATTGATAAACCATAGCGATATAATAAAGGCTATTATCATACCTACCAAGGGTGCCAGCAGAATAAAACTCACTGTTTTTATAACTGGTTCGGGGTTTACCGAGTTGAAACCCGCATGTGCAATGGCCGCACCTGCAAATCCCCCAATAAGAGTATGCGAAGAGCTGGAAGGAATACCGAACCACCAGGTTAGCAGGTTCCATGAGATCGCAGCTAATAGGCCTGACATGATAACCGGCAGTGTGATAAACTCTTCTTTAACTGTTTTAGCTATTGTATTGGCAACACCATGATCTTTAAAAATGAAAAAGGCCACAAAGTTGAACATAGCAGCCCAAATTACAGCCTGAACTGGTGTAAGCACTTTGGTAGAAACTATGGTTGCTATAGAGTTAGCCGCATCGTGAAAACCATTGATATAGTCGAATATCAGGGCAAGTGCTATGATAATGATGAGAAATACAGACATAAAAGGGGTAAATGCTAGAGTTAAGCGTATTTGATAATTATTGACTCTATCACGTTAGCAGCGTCTTCACATTTATCGGTAACTATTTCCAACATTTGGTACAAATCTTTCTTTTTAATCAAATCAACCGGGTTTATATTACTGGAGAATAGGGTCATCATGCCTTTATCAAGCATGTCATCCCCTTCATTTTCATAGCTGTTTATCAGTACACAGGCTTCAGTTATAGCACGTAGGTCTTTCATATCGCGCAAGCCATATACACCTTTATTTAGTGCTATTATGGCTTTCTGTATTATATCGGCGAAGCCTAGCATGGTTTCATCTACATCATTAATATAGTAATTCATCATGCGCTTGGCCGAGCCCCATATATAATCGGCAATATCATCTAAAGATGTGGCCAGGTAGTGTATATCTTCTCTATCAAATGGTGTGATGAAGTTGCTGCCTAGTTCAATAAATATTCTATGAGTAACCTCATCATTCTTGTGTTCCCATTCCTCAAGGCCCTTCAGTAAAGCCTCGCGAGCGTTGAAATCGGTTTCATTTACCGCTTTGTGAAAGATATCGCCCATTTGTGTAAGGTTGCTACTTACTTCTTCGAAAAGGCTGTAAAAAACGCGGTCTTTAGGAGTGAATATCTTTAAGAACGAACCGAAACCCATAGTATGTATTATTTATCGGAAAATGTGGCGCAAAGCTATCCCGAAATATGCACCCGATGAAGTAGCCCTGCGATTGGTAATGATTTCTTAACATTGGGGTAATGATAAAATATTATTCCAATATGTTTTGTTCCAAAATGTTCCGGTTTTGTCATGGTATACATGTTTTTCTGCCAGATTATGTTCCTGATAATCAATAGGTTTAAACAATAAGGTTGGGAAACATTGTTTCATGGTGTAGTTGCTCATTTTATGGTGTATAATTTTAGTAGAATACTGTTTCAGAGAGGGTGTGCGGAGTATTATAATGACAAATATACAAATATATATTCATTATTGTGGCTATACTTAGCTATAATCTTACCCTCGGGTCTATCCAGCTATACAACAAGTCGGTAAATAAACTAACGATAATAAATATGAGTGCGGTAAGCAGCACCGAACCCATAACCAGGGGAAAATCGAACTTATCGAGCGCTTCAACGGTTATCCGCCCTACACCCTTCCAGCCAAAAATATATTCTACAAAAAACGACCCCGCCAGCAGCTCGGCCAACCAGCCCGATACGGCGGTTATAACCGGGTTCAGCGCGTTGGGGAGGGCATGACGGAAGACGACCTTGGTTTTAGAAAGGCCCTTGGCATAAGCCGTGCGAATATAATCTTGCGATAAAACATCAAGCAAGGCACTGCGGGTAAGTTGCGCTATAATAGCCAATGGGCGGATACCTAAAGCAAGTGCAGGAAGTACCAGGTTTTTTAATACCAGCCGTTTGCCGGTAAATGCATCATACTCCCAAAGGCTGCCAGTCATATTCAGCCCCGTTGTTTTATGCAAAATATACCCAAAAAAATAAGCAATAATAAGGCCTGCAAAGAATGAAGGCATTGAAATGCCTATCACACTGGCTGCAATGGCTGAAGTATCGAGCCAGGTGCCTTTTTTAAGCGCAGCCAGCACGCCCAGCAAGATGCCCGCTATAGTAGCTATGGTCATAGCAGCCAGTGCAAGTATCATAGTATTGGGCAATGTTTCGGCCAACACAGCCGATACTTCGCGTTTGGTGCGGTAAGAGCGCCCAAGGTAAGGCCATTTAATGGCAAGCACTTTTTCTTCCGATATTGAAAACAAAGGAACGAAGCCATACTTAGCCTTTTCAGGCTTTTTATGAATAGAAACCAGAGACAGGTCGTTAAGAAACAAAGCGTATCGTACGGGCAATGGCTTATCCAGATTCATTTCCCGGCGTACATTCTCCAGCGTAGCAATGTCGCTGCGCTGGCCCATGGTTAGCCGTGCAGGATCGCCAGGCAATACGTTAAATAAAAAGAAAACAACTGTTACAACACCAAAAAGTACCAGCAAGCTGTACCCTACACGCCGTGCCAGGAAGTGCAACACTATTGTTGCAACTTTATTTGGCCATTATCCAACACTACACCCTTAGGGTAGTCGCGAAAGCTCCATTTATTACGTATAACACCTTGTTCCAGCAACATAAGACCGGGATTTGTACGCATAGCTGTTTTGCTTACTGTGCCGTCCAGCACCATGAATGGGGCGTCTATCTTCCATGCCTTTGCATAATGCTCAGACGTTTCTTTATCGGCCGAGCAAAGTATGTAGAATGGGATATTTTGTGCCATACATTGGGATGCCAATG
>JAEZIL010000176.1 GCA_023436685.1 Bacteroidota bacterium
GGCCAAGAAGAACGGCCTTTGCTTTTTGAAACTCGTCTACGCCACCGCCCGGTGCATTCCATTCAATAGTTTCCGGCATCTTTTCCTCATCCAGCTCTACCTGGATGTTTATATTAGATTTAAAGGACATTTAGATGTATTTAAGTTTAGCATGCAAAAGTAATATAATCTTGATTAGCCCACTTTCGACCATTTGTCCAATTGATTAATACAAGCCCTTATATCCTTAGGCAATGGTGCTTCAATGCTTATAGCTTCACCGGCAGGCGTGATAAACGATAGTTGTGACGAATGGAGTGCCAGCCTGCTAAGCAGGGGGCGTTCGGCTTCATCGTTATCGGAAAGGCGGTATTTCTTTTTTATTGCCGATAATAGAAAAGGCTTTCCGTCTCCATACACATCATCGCATACTATCGGGTGACCTGCCGATTGCATATGCACCCTTATTTGGTGGGTACGCCCGGTATGTATCTGGAACTGTACCAGCGAATGCAGGGGCCATTGCTTCAATACCTTGTAGTCGGTAACTGAGGCCTTGCCCTTTTTAGCGGTTGCCATTTTACCTTTTATAGAAGAGTGCTCTATTATAGCTTTTTCTATTGTACCTTCTTCCGGCATTACCCTGCCATGTACCAGGCCAAGGTAGTATTTCCCTACTTTATGTTCCTGAAAGACATTGGACATATATTTATGAGCCTCTTCGTTTTTAGCAAAGCAGATGGCGCCGCTTGTTTCGCGGTCGAGGCGGTGTACTACCCATATCTTTTGTTTATACTTTTCTTCAAGCAGCCGGTTTAGCGAAACCGCCGTTGTATCAAACCTGTCGGGTATTACCAATATGCCTGCCGGTTTATTTACTACCAGCAAATCTTCATTTTCAAAAAGTATTTCGGGACTCATTTATGGTTGAAATATTGTTGTAAACATATGTTTTCCTGGCTGCGCATTTCCTGCTTGTCGGCTGTTTTTTTGTCTTTAAACCCACAGAGATGAAGGGTGCCGTGAAAGATAACACGATGCAACTCTTCTTCGTAGCTGGCAGAAAATTCATGTGCATTATCGGCTATACGTTCAACGCTAATGTACATTTCCCCAATTAGTTCATTGGGCTTAGCACTCATATCGAAAGTAACGATGTCAGTAAATGTATCATGGTTCAAAAAATCTTTATTTATCTGTAATAGATATTCATCATTACAGAATATATAAGTAAGATCTATCTTCTTCACATTGTTATTATGCTCGCGAACGATAGTGTCGAGAAAGGAGGCGAGTTTTCGCTTATTCTTCAGTTTAGACTTTACATCCTGCTCATAAAACCTGGCAGCCATTGCTTGAAGTTAATTTCAGGCGAAGTTCGTAAACATTTTCGAGGTCTTTTTATTTGTATTTTTGCATGATACATGAACGATGCAAAAGAGTCAATAGTTCCCCTTTCCAAGCTACCGGCGGGGAAACGTGCTGTGATAAAGCATCATGAACAAAGTGATTTTCAGCTTACGCTTATGGAAATGGGGTGTATACCGGGCGAGCCTGTATGGATACAAATGATAGCACCATTAGGCGACCCTCTTGCCATACAAATAGCCGGCTATTATTTGAGTATACGGAGAAGTGATGCAGAAAAGATCATGGTGAGTACTGATATTTAGATGTTTCAGTTGTTTTAAATTCTCGCTTGGGTTCCCGTTACGCATGCGTGTTTTAGTTACATTTGCGCCATGCATATAGGTTTGTATTTTGGCAGTTTTAATCCCATACATATTGGCCATCTTATTATAGCTAACCAGGTTGTAGAAAATAGTGATGTAGATAAGATATGGTTTGTTGTATCTCCCCATAATCCTTTGAAAGACGCACATTCATTACTTAATGAATACGACAGGTTGCACCTGGTAGAGCTAGCTATACAAGATAACAACAAGTTCAGGGCCAGCAATGTTGAATTTCATTTACCTAAACCTTCTTATACAATTGATACGCTTACCTATTTAACTGAGCGGTTTCCATTAGAGCAGTTCTCTGTAGTAATGGGCTCTGATAGTTTTCAGAACCTGCCACGATGGAAAAATTATGAACAACTGATAAAGCATTACTCATTCATAGTTTATAACAGGCCGGGGTTTGATATAAAAGATACATTGGGCGCTAACATTACACTTGTGGATGCACCGCTGTTAGAGATATCATCGACCTATGTACGCAAGCAGATCAGAGAGAATAAATCGATACAATATATGTTGCCCGATGCTGTATGGAAGTATATAGAGCAAAACAGGTATTATAAAAATTAAGGGTTCTTTTCAGCTACATTGTTGCGCGGTGCAAATTCAATACGATAGATCTTTATCAGCAGAAGAAAATAGGATAATAGCAGCGGGCCAAAAATAAATCCCATAAACCCGAATAGGGGAATACCCACTATTATACCTAAAGCCGTGATAATGGGGTGTACATCCCCAAGTTTCTTTAGTATTGTAAAACGAAGAATATTGTCTACACTACCGGTTACCAGTAAAGAGTAAAATAGCAAGCCTACGCCTGCGCCGTTCTCGCCGGTAGCAAAAAGGTATATGCATAACGGCACCCAAACTACTGCAGTGCCTATAATAGGTACCAGGGAGAATATACCCGTTAGCACCCCCCATAATATGTAAGATTCAATTCCAAAAATGCGGTAGCCTAGCATGGCAACAATTGCCTGGCATGCAGCCAATACAGGTATGCCGATAGCATTTGATACCACCATTACCCGTGTGGCATTCCATACATCATCAATATTACGGTCCTGAAGCGGCAAATATTTTTGTATGGTATATTCCATTTTCCGTCCATCTACCAGCATGAAATAAAGTATGAAAAAAGCCAGCACAGCATTGGTAAGCATATTGAGCGTGGCAGATAAAACAGTAGGAACCGATGACGTTATATTTTGAGAAAACGAGCTGATTTGCTGAGGAGAGATACTGAGCATAGGAGATATACGCCTTAGCCGTTGGGTCAATACATCTAAAATAGAGACCAGCTTTTCCGGGTTGCTGGTAAATTCGGTTAGCTTAGGTAACAGCACCTGTATCATAATAACAACCGGCAGTACAAAAACTACTATTGAGCCTAGAATAAATACTGTAGCAGCAACCCACTTCTTCCAGTTTTTAATAACTGTAAGCTTGAAGAAATATTGCCGCATGAGTATGTATAGCGTAACTGCACCCAGCAGGCCCGGAAAAAAGTCGTAGAGCTGCCTGCCTAAGGTAAGGCCAAGAACTACTATAAGTGCAATTAACAGGTACTGCTTTAAATTGTCAGAGTTAATAATGTTCATCAATGTGTGTTTGCTGAAATGATAATTGTATAATTATTAAAATCTTGCCAATTAAAGAATTGATGCCCACCTTATGGCATGATATTGGTATTTTTGAGTTGAAAATCTATCATTGACTTTAAAAGTAACCAGATTATGGCAAACACAGGAAAAACAGTTGCTACACTTTTAATTGGCGCCGCTATTGGTGCTGCAGTAGGATATATCTTAGCAACTGATAAGGAGATGCGCAGTGAAAACCTGGAAAAGGTAAAAGATCGTCTTAGCTCGTTGAAAGATAAATTCAGCAAGCGTACTGCCGATATTGAAGAAGAGATTTACAACGCTTAAAGATAAAGCATGGTAAATATCTTTAGTAAGTGGAAAGATAAGGTAGCTGATTACATCGATATAAAGATGAAGCTGATGAAGCTTACTTTAGTAGAGCATATCTCCGGTGTAATGAGCTATCTTGTATATGTACTTGTTTTGCTCTTCATGTTTTTTGCCGTATTTGTGTTTGTTGGTATAGGTTTAGGTGAATGGATGGCAGAATTGGTTGATTCGCGCTCTGGCGGTTATTTTATAACTGCAGGTATTTATGTTCTTTTCATCTTTTTGTTAATAGCGCTAAGAAAGTCTTTAATAAAGTCGTTTAGCGGCCTGTTTATTGGCGTACTTACTGCAGTTAAAGACGACGAAGATGATGATGAACAGGATAACGGACTGTTGAATGATCATTAACTCCACAACCCCATGCAATGAAACTATACCATAAGCAAATAAACAGCTTAGAAGCATTGAAGCGCGAAAAACTGCGCTTGAAACTTAAAGAAAAGGCAGCAGGTAGCGAATTTAAGGCTCCTTTATCCGGCATAACCAGTGCCGCCTCAAGTGATAAAAGTAATAACTTGCTGGGTACAGTGAGCAAATTACTCGGCTCAAGTTCAGCCATGGATATTGCTTTATCTTTAGGTGGGCCCATAATAGGTAAGGTTGGCCGTAAGGGTGCAGGTAAAGTAACTAAAATAGCTTTTGATGTGCTGGGAGGCTACTTAAAATGGAAGTTGCTTGTAGCTGGCTTCAAAATAGGTAAGCGTATTATCAAAAACAAAAAAGCATAAATAAAAAGCGGGAGTGATTACTCCCGCTTTTTATTTATCGTGAAG
>JAEZIL010000118.1 GCA_023436685.1 Bacteroidota bacterium
TGTGTTGATAGCTAATAAAAAGGATAAAGATGTGACAGGGGCCCATGAAATACAATTAAAAAAAGCCTATCCCGAAACAATAGCGATCTCTGCTAAAATTAAAGATCAAGTGGAGTATATTAAAGAAAAGCTATTTTCATTAGCTGTAAAAGGTGATATTAAGGCTGAAGGAACCATTATCACAAATATCCGGCATTTTACATCGTTGCAACAAATAATGAACGCAATGTGGGATATAACAAATGGAATGAATAGTGGAGTATCAGGTGATCTGTTGGCTTTGGATATACGAAGATGCTTACAATATATAGGGGAAATAACCGGGGAGATTACTACAGAGGATACACTAGACTATATTTTCAGTAAATTTTGCATAGGTAAATAGCGTGACTGTACACTTTCTTAAGGATTTTATAATTCACGCACTAAGGCAAATAGTTATATATTTGCATGCAATTCCCACATACATATACATATTTCCCATGTTTGTGGTTATAATAGTCAGTTAAACCTTGCTTATATGAAGCGATTATTGTATTTATTTATTATAAGTAGTGTTTTTCTAATATGTTCGTGTGGCAACCCCAGGAGGCTTATCTACTTTAATGATGCAGGCGATTCAGCCTTAATCGTTTCCCAAATTCCTAAAAAAACAGAGCCTACCGTGCAACCGGGAGATATCCTGACAATTACAGTTAGTAGCTTAAATTCAGAATCAAACCAACTTTTTAATAAAGGTGTCCTCAGCGGTGGCCAATCAGGGGCCATGGGTGGGTTAGGATCAGGAGATGGCTATTTAGTGAATAGCAACGGAAACATCACTTTCCCAGTACTTGGCCAAATAAAACTGGCGGGCCTTACTAAAGATGAGGTACGAAAGAAAATGGTAGACGAGCTAAGTACTTTCGTTAAAGACCCTATAGTAAGTGTTCGGTTTAGTAATTTTCGAATAACCGTAGTAGGGGAGGTTAATAAACCGGCAACATTTACGGTGCCTAATGAAAAAATAAATATTATTGAAGCTTTGGGCCTTGCTGGAGATATGACCGCTTATGGCAAGCGTAATAACGTGCTTTTGATAAGGGAAGAAAATGGAGAGCGCATGCTGGTAAGGCTTGATATGAATAAAAAAGAAATCCTCAATTCCCCTTATTTCTATTTGAAGCAGAACGATGTGCTTTATGTAGAGCCTGTAAAATACAAAGATCCTTCTAACGGCAGAACATTAAGATTTGTAACAATAGCGCTATCAATAGTCTCTGTTACAACCCTGATCATGGGAAGGCTGAATCTCAATTAGTTAACATCCAAGGTAGCAAAATGAACGACGATATATCAGGCGTTTCTCCCGAAAAGGAAATAGATTTTAAGGCAATACTAGGCTACTATGCGCGCAATTGGATATGGTTTTTAGTTGCTTTGATTATTGCATTCCTTGTGGCTTTCTTATATCTGCGCTATACATCTCCTCAGTATAATGTGAGTTGCAAAATGCTTATAAAAAGCGATAAGGGAGCGGCTGCGTTTTCGGATCTGGAGATATTTCAAAACAATCAAAATATCAATAATGAAATTGAGGTTTTGAAAGGTAAAACATTAATGTTGCGTGTTGTAGATGAATTGGGCTTAAATGCAGTATATAGTACAGAAGGCAACATAAAAAGAGTAGAGCTTTATGGCAAAACATTGCCAGTAAGTATGCATTTGAACTGGCTGGATACCTTGGCAACAAATCTGTCAATAAGAATTCAGCTTAAGGATGATGTGCATTTTATACTAGAAGACAGCTTGGGTAAAGCCCAGGTTGCTTATGGAATAGAGATAAGGCGGCCCTATGGGATTTTCACTATCACTAAATTAACCGGTAAAATTCCCACAGCCAATTTTATTGATATAAAATTTGTAGATAAAAACAAGGTGGCCTACCACTATAATAGTTTATTACAGGTTGCATCTGTTTCGCCAGGAGCTAGCGTGTTGAATATATCACTCATAGATATAGTTCCTGAAAAAGCTGAAGATATTCTTAATAAACTTGTAGAAACTTACAATAGAGATGCTATTGAGGATAAAAATCAAATGGCAGCTAATACAGTAAAGTTTATTGAAGAACGATTGAATTATCTGGTAACAGAACTGTCTCAGGTTGAACGTAATGTTGAAAATTATAAAAAAAGAAATCAGATATCAGATGTAGGTGCTGAGGCGCAGCAATACTTACAAGAAGCAAGCCAGTATAACAGGAGGCTGTTAGAATACGAAACTCAGATAGCTATCCTCGAGTCCATTGAAAAGTATATGAAGGCGAAAGGTAATAAAGACCAGTTGGTGCCAAGTTCCCTGGGTCTTCAAGACGTTACCCTTACTACCTTAATAAGCAAGTTTAATGAGCAACAGCTTGAACGTCAACGTTTGCTAAGAACAGTGCAGGAAAATAGCCCTATAGTGGCAGGTATTACAGAGGAACTAAATAATCTAAGGGTAAATATTCTTGAGAATCTGGAAAACATCAAAAGCTCCCTGATTATTGCACGCAATGATGTTGAAGCCAGTTCTGGTAAGTCTCGTTCCCGAATTCAAAGTGTACCTTCTATTGAAAGAAATCTCCTGGAAATCCAAAGGCAGCAAGGCATTAAAGAAGGTCTATATTCTTATTTGCTGCAAAAGAAGGAAGAAGCTTCTATATCATTAGCCGCCACTATATCTAATACTCGTATAATAGACAAGGCAATAGCAGATAGGTCTCCGGTAGCTCCAAAGAAAACAATGATTTATTTGTATGCATTACTTATTGGCTTAGGTGTTCCGATTATTGTTCTATACCTGAGAAACCTGTTGAATGATAAAGTGCAAACAATTGATGATGTAAGAAAGGTAATGGATGCGCCGGTGCTTGGTGAAATATCTCATAGTGATAATGAGCAGGTTTTGGTTGTTCTTGAAAATAAACGTAGCGAAATCGCAGAATTGTTCAGGCTTATAAGAACCAATTTGCAATTTGCAGGTGGTGGCAACCAGGTTATTATCGTTACATCCAGCATGAGTGGTGAGGGTAAGACATTCTTTACCATTAACCTCGGGGCCAGTTTGGCTATAACAGGTAAAAAAGTTGTGCTACTTGAGTTTGATATCCGTAAGCCTAAACTTTTTAAAGATCTGGGCTTCAATGATAATATAGTGGGTATCACTAACTATTTAGTGAATGATAATATAAGTGTTGCTGATTTATTAACCCCGGTTAATGATGTTCCGGGCTTATTTGCTATATCAGCAGGGCCTCTGCCACCTAACCCGTCAGAACTTTTGATGAGCCCCAAGATTGAAACACTTATAAACGAATTAAAAACCCAATTTGACCATATCTTAATTGATACTTCACCGGTGGGCCAGGTTGCTGACGCATTTGCATTGGGTAAGCATGCAAATCTTGGCTTATACATGGTAAGGTACAATTATACCTTTAAGCAGCAGCTGCATATTATTAAAGACATTAAAGAAAACGGCAAAATAAAGCCATTAATGCTTGTAATGAACGATGCTAAGAAGGAAAATACCTATGGCTATGGCTATGGTTATGGCTATGGTTA
>JAEZIL010000130.1 GCA_023436685.1 Bacteroidota bacterium
TTCGTTATTACCAGTTTAATAGGGTCTAGTACCGCCATTACCCGGTTGGCTGTTTTATTCAGGTGCTCACGCACGCAAAATTCCAGCAACCCTACATCAGTTATATTATCACGCTTGGCTATGCCTATTGTATCGCAAAACTGTCGTATAGCCTCTGCAGTGTAACCCCTTCGGCGCATGCCACTTACAGTTGGCATTCGTGGGTCGTCCCAACCGGAAACATGCTTCTCATTTACAAGTTGCAGTAGC
The DNA here is from genome assembly GCA_023436685.1 of Bacteroidota bacterium. Classification (GTDB taxonomy): domain Bacteria; phylum Bacteroidota; class Bacteroidia; order Chitinophagales; family Chitinophagaceae; genus Polluticoccus. Next base: position 250 of record JAEZIL010000130.1, read on the forward strand.
TTACGCTTACTCATTACAGTATAGGTAAGATTGCGGCGCGCAAATTCATATTGTTGCGAGGGGAAAATACCCAACTGCTGTATAAACCAATTATATAGTGGCCTGTGATGAATAAACTCCAGTGTACATATAGAGTGTGTTATATGCTCTATACTATCGCTTTGGCCGTGTGCAAAATCGTACATGGGGTAAATGCACCATTTGTCACCTGTACGGTGGTGATGGGCATGTTTAATACGGTACATTAGTGGGTCGCGCATTAGCAGATTAGGGTGGGCCATATCTATTTTAGCGCGCAATACCTTTTCACCGTCTTTATATTTGCCTGCACGCATATCTGCAAATAGTTGCAAGTTCTCTTCTATACTTCTGTTACGCGAAGGACTTTCTTTACCTGCCTCCGTAGTACTACCCTTTGTTGCTGCAATTTCTTCGGCGCTATAATCATCTACATAAGCTAAACCCTTTTTTATCAGCTCTGTGGCAAATGTGTACAGCTGTTCGAAATAGTCCGATGCATATAATTCATTATCCCATTGGAAACCCAACCATTTAATATCGTTCTTAATACTTTCTACATACTCCGTTTCTTCGGTTACAGGGTTCGTATCATCGAAACGCAGGTTACATTTGCCGTTGTATTTCTTTGCCAATCCAAAATTGAGGCATATAGATGTAGCATGGCCAATGTGAAGATATCCGTTGGGTTCAGGCGGGAAGCGCGTATGAATACGCCCATCATTCTTGCCTTCGGCAATATCTTGTTCTATTATTTCTTCTAAAAAATTCAGTGATCTTTCTTCGCTCATTTCTGTTGTTGTTACAGGTGAGCAAAGGTAACGGTTTGTTGGCAGGATTGCAGCAGCCTAAAACCTACACAGCACACCCATATCCATGGTAAGTATATGAGGCATAAGATTTACCGAGCTACTATGCAGATACGAAAACGCATTGTTCATAAAATACCTGGCTGTGGGGCCTGCAAAAAAGTGCATATTATGATTAAAACGGTATTCTAAATGCAAACCCAGGCTGCCTACAAGGCGCGGCTTATCATTTTCAAACCTGCCTTTTACATCGTATAGTTTTGTATCGTTCAGGTCAAAGCGCTCTCCTTTATAACTACCGCCCAAATCAAAGGCCATTTCTGCACCAATAGCTGGCACAAGACTTAGCTTTTTGCCTATTACTGCCTCATAACCAATTTTCAAAGGCACCATCAGGTAGTGATCTGTTTGCTTAATATTGGTATAGCTTTTAGCATATACAACATCTCCCCCCTGTCCCCAGTCAAGGTCTTCCATAAACCGGTAATGGTTGCGGCTACCGCCTGGCGATACATAATTTACCCCAGTTTCAAGCCTTACATGGTTAACCTTATAGCCCAAACCTAAACCTAAACTATAGGCGAAACCACCTTTAAATTGCTCTGTGCCTATTGAAGAGTAAAGGTTACTGTAACCCACACCAAACGTAGGTTTTACATAGAAGCCACGTTGAGCATAGCATTGCAGGCTTGCCAAGAAGACAAATACGAATAAGGCTATTTTTTTCATAGTAGGTGTGGGTATTTAACTAATAGACGATACCTACCTATATAAACGTTGGTTTACAGTTTTAGTATTAGGCCAGCATCCAACATCAATGCATACGGAATAGCCTTAAATAGCTCTAACCTCTTTGTCTGTGTTAGAAAGCCCACAAAAGATGGCCCGGCAGCAATTGAAAGCTTCTTATTAAGATCATATATCAATGGCAACCCAACATTACCTGCTATTTCGAAGGTTTTACTCTTAAAATCAATCCCTGGGACATCGCCTATCTTTTTCCCTGACATGTCAAATTCTTCAGCCCTGGCCTTCGTAACCATATTATAGTTCAGGCTTAAGCCGATTTGCGGCTGAAATCTTAGCCTGTTATTTACCTGTATCGAATAACCCGCTAATATTGGCAAAGTGATGTAATTGGTAGTATATCGGACATTCGCATAGCTTTTGGACACAACGTTCGGATCAAGATTCAGGGATAGCCCGTTGTATCCGTATTTTTGAGAAAGGTATCCCAGCCCCGCTTCAAACTTCCACCTTTTTTTACCATAACCTGCCATCATCAACATCTTATAACTAAATCCCCTGGCATTATCCATGGGTATATTGCTTAGCTCAGCTCTATGTATTCTGCCGCCATAACCTATTCCGACGGTTGGCTTTAAATAAAATCCCTTTTGTGCAAATACATTGAGAGACAATGTAATAAAGAGTATAGTAAGTATCACTTTCATGCCGCAAGGATACATTAAATACTCTTTAAATTCATGCTTTTACTGCGCCAATACTAGCATAGTAGCCATTATTTATTACTTTTATCAGCGTTTTTCAATTCTATATGACAGATAAGTTGCAAAGGCCGGTGCGCGCACTGGTGGCCAAAGTGGGCTTGGATGGGCACGACCGTGGTGCTAAAGTTATTGCTACAGCACTGCGCGATGCAGGCATGGAAGTAATCTATACCGGGCTACGCCAAACACCCGAAATGGTTGTAAGTGCTGCACTGCAAGAAGATGTAGACGTAATAGGTATCAGTATTCTGAGTGGTGCGCATATGACTGTATTTCCTAAAGTAATGCAGCTAATGAAAGATAAAGGCCTGGATAATGTATTGCTTACTGGCGGGGGTATTATTCCTGATGAAGACATGCACAAACTAAACGAATTAGGCGTTGGTAAATTGTTCGCCCCGGGAGCCCCAACATCAGAAATAGCTGAATATATTAACAACTGGGTAGCCACACACAGGAAAGAGCTTTTTTAGTACTATATAATATATAACACACAATTTTAGGCATGTACCAAACATTACTCACCGAACTTCAGGAGGGCACTTTAATAATCACTATCAACCGGCCCGACAAACTGAATGCATTAAATAAAGATGTGATTGAAGAGCTGGGCAAAGTGGTGGAGGAAATATACAGTAATGCTGATATTAAAACGGCGATCATTACCGGTGCGGGGGAAAAATCGTTTGTTGCAGGTGCCGATATATCAGAGTTTATTTCACTGGACGCTATGGGTGGCTCTGAATTAGCAAAAAAAGGCCAGGATAATGTTTTTAATAAAATTGAGAGCTCTCCCAAGCCTATTATTGCTGCTATAAACGGCTTTGCATTAGGTGGTGGGTGCGAGCTGGCAATGGCTTGCCATTTCAGAATAGCGTCGGAAAATGCAAAGTTTGGCCAGCCCGAAGTAAATCTTGGCCTCATACCAGGCTATGGTGGCACACAGCGCCTTACCCAGCTTATAGGTAAAGGCAAGGCTATGGAACTAATGATGACCGCCGATATGATAGGCGCCGATGAAGCAAAAGCACTGGGTTTGGTAAACCATGTTTTGCCACTTGCTGAACTGATTACCAAGGCAAAAGAAATTACGCAAAAAATTCAGTCAAAAGCTCCCCTTGCTATTGCAAAAGTTATATCTTGTGTCAACGAAGCGGCAAATTCGCACCCCGATGGCTTTGCCAACGAAGTGAAACGCTTTGGTGAATGTTTCGCTACCGATGACAAGGTAGAAGGAACTACAGCCTTTTTAGAAAAAAGGAAGGCTATTTTTAAAGGAAAATAATTTTTTTATCTTCAACGCTAAAATAAGTACCATATGCGGAAAAATTTAGTCCGTAGTTTTTTAGCCCTGTTTGTAAGTGCATCGGCCTTAAC
>JAEZIL010000131.1 GCA_023436685.1 Bacteroidota bacterium
CGTGTTGAACGGTGAATCTGTTGGTGTATTCAATGGCAAGATATTCGTTCGTAAGGATGCGCAGAAAACAAATGCGTTCCAGTCGAACAAGAACATCTTATTGTCTGAAAACGCTAGCGTAAACACGAAACCACAGCTTGAGATATATGCAGATGATGTGAAATGTTCACATGGTTGTACCGTAGGTTCCATCGATACAGATAGTTTGTTCTACCTGCGTTCAAGGGGTGTACCTGAAAAGGTTGCAGTGGCTTTGTTGTTGCAGGGTTTTGCTTTGGATATTTTGGAGAAGATAAAACTGGCACCGATAAGGAGCTACGTTGAAAAATTGATAGAAGACAGACTAAGCATACAATAATGAGCGTACAAGAAAGGGAACACATCGATATTATCCGCATCAGGCAACATTTTCCTGTGCTGCAACGCATGGTGAAGAACAGGCCATTGATATACCTGGATAATGCTGCTACCACACAAAAGCCGGTAGAGGTTATTGGTGCGCTTTCTGCTTACTACGCAGGTTATAATGCAAATATTCACAGAGGTATACACACGCTGGCCGAAGAGGCTACTGCTGCTTTCGAAGCTACGCGCGATACTGTGCAGAAGTTCATCAATGCACCATCTCGCGAGGAAGTCATCTTTACTCGTGGCACAACAGAAAGCATTAACCTGGTAGCGCAAACATGGGGCAGACAAAATATTAAACAGGGCGATGAGATCATTGTATCAACTATGGAGCACCACTCCAATATAGTGCCGTGGCAAATTTTGTGCTTAGAGAAAGGCGCTACATTAAAGGTTGTCCCTATCAACGATAAGGGCGAGCTTTTGATGGACGAATACAAAAAGCTATTGAGCAATAAAACCAAACTGGTTTCTATAGTACATGTGTCTAATGCATTGGGTACCATTAACCCCGTTGAAGAGATAATTGAAGCGGCTCACGAAGTAGGTGCGGTTGTGTTGGTAGATGGTGCGCAATCAACAGTGCACCTGGATATAGATGTGCAGGATATGGATTGCGATTTCTTCGCTTTTTCTGCACACAAGCTGTACGGACCAACCGGTATGGGTGTTCTGTACGGCAAAAAAGATATACTGGAAGCAATGCCTGTATTTCTGGGTGGTGGAGAGATGATTAAAGAAGTGACTTTTGAAAAATCGACCTATAACGAACTGCCTTATAAGTTTGAAGCAGGTACACCAAATATTGCAGATGTAATAGCCTTTAAAGCAGGTATCGAATTTGTTGAGTCTATTGGCAAAAAGAATATTGCCCGCTACGAAAACGAACTATTGCAATACGCTACAGAAAAACTTCAACAAATACCCGGCTTGCATATTATTGGTACTGCTGCAAATAAAGCGAGTGTAGTATCATTCATTATAGATGGGATACACCCGCAGGATGTTGGTGTATTGTTGGATAACCAGGGCATTGCTGTACGTACGGGCAACCACTGCGCGCAACCATTAATGGCTCGTTTTAATATACCGGGTACCATACGTGCATCGTTCGCTATGTATAATACTTATGAAGAAATAGATGCGCTGGTTGCAGGATTGCAGAAGTGCATTAAAATGCTTGCATAAAAATGAGTCAATCGATACAAGAAATAGAGAATGAGATAGTTGAAGAATTTGCTTTGTTCGACAATTGGGAAGATAAGTATGAGTATATCATTGATATGGGCAAGAAATTGCAGCCCTTAGAAGATGTATATAAAATAGATGAGAATAAAGTAAAGGGCTGCCAGTCTACAGTATGGCTGGCTGCATTTTATGAAGACGGTAAAGTGGTTTATAAAGCCGATAGCGATGCAGTTATTGTGAAAGGGCTTATCAGCATGCTGATAAGAGTATTGTCGGGGCATACGCCCAATGAGATCATTAATGCGAACCTGGGCTTTATAGATGAGATAGGTATGAAAAGCCACTTGGCGCAAACACGATCAAATGGTTTGCTCTCTATGATCAAACAAATGAAGAATTACGCCCTTGCTTACAAACTGAAAACTGAGAATGCGTAATGGAAACAACTGATTTGAAACAAAAGGTGATCGATAAACTACATACGATATTTGACCCTGAAATACCGGTGAATATCTATGAAATGGGCCTTATCTATGAGGTGACCATACTGCCAATTAATAATGTGCAGATAGTAATGACGCTGACGGCACCTAACTGTCCGGCGGCACAATCATTACCAATAGAAGTAGATCAGAAAATAAGAGAGATAGAAGGTGTGAATGATGTGCATGTAGCCGTAACCTGGACGCCGGCGTGGGACAAAAGCATGATGTCGGAAGTGGCAAGACTTGAAATGGGAATGCTATAAACAATAACTCTAATGAAAATAACTGCCCAGGAAGAATATGGTTTACGTGTGCTGATACGGATTGCTGCCTGCAAGCAACCTGAAGGGCTTAGTATTCCCCAGTTGAGCGATGCTGACGGGCTATCCAGTCATTATGTTGCTAAACTAACCAGGGTATTGCGTATGTCTGGCTTCATTAATAGTACGCCTGGTAACAAGGGCGGCTATGTATTGGCCAGGCCTGCCAACGAAATAATAATAAATGATGTATTGAAAGCTTTAGGCGGTGCGTTGTTCGATGATGCTTTTTGCAAAGCACATTCGGGCATGCCTAAGCTATGTAACAATTCTGTCGACTGTTCTGCGCGGTCTCTTTGGCAAATGATACAGTTTGCTGTAGATGAATTATTGAACAGGATAACGCTTGCACATCTTGCCAGCCATGAAGGTGAATCACCAATTCTGGAAACCATCCTTAAGGAAACTTTAGCGGCTGCACCAGCTAAGATTTAGTCTTCGTACAATCCCAACCGTTTTTGCGTATCTCTAAGTTGCCTTTGCAACTCTTGCATTTGCTGTAACAGGTGCGCAATTACCTCTATACCCTCTATGTTCACCTCGAGGTCGGTATGGAAACTTACCAGCTTTTCAACTTCTTTCAATTTATCGATTGGTAAATAGTGTTGCTCATTTATAGTAACAACATCCACTAATCCAGCATCACATAGCCGAGTAATAAAGGTGTATGATATATGGTGATGCAAACAGAAATCATCGGCAGATATCAGGTCATTATTTTCCATAATTATTTGTTTTCGTTAGCTATTTGCCTGAATAATTCTTTTTGTTTCTCAGTGAGGTTTGTAGGTATCTTTACATCGTAAGTAACATATAAGTCGCCAAACTGGCCATCTTGTTTGTATATGGGAAATCCTTTGCCTTTTACACGTATCTGTGTGTTGTTCTGTGTTTCGGCGGCAATCTTCAGTTTTATTTTTCCACTCAGAGTATCTATTATCTCTTCGCCACCTAATATTGCGGTGTAAAGCGATATAGGAACCGAAGTGTACAGATCGTTACCCAATCTTTTGAATTTTGTATGATTGCTTATGCGAAAGGTAATGTACAGATCGCCATCGGGGCCGCCATTCACACCTTTATTACCATATCCTTTCAGCTTAATGACCTGGCCATCTTCCACGCCTGCGGGTATGGTGATGCGTACTTTCTTATCATTAATGGTAATGACTTCCTGTCTTGTGGTATATGCATCTACCAGCGACATGCTCATTTCTGCCTGTAGGTCGCTGCCTTTGAATCTTACTTTACCGCTACTTCTTTGTCCGCCCATACTCCCTCCAAACATCTGTTCAAAAAAGTCAGAAAATCCGCCTCCGCCAAACCCACTAAAATCACCACCACCGAATCCTTCATAGCCGCCATAGTTACCACCTTGTTGGCTGTTTCCTTTTTGTTGGCGTGCTTGTTCAAACTGCTCGGCGTGCTTCCAGTTTTCACCATATTGGTCGTACTTTTTACGTTTTTCAGGGTCGCTTAGTACTTCATTGGCTTCGTTTATTTGCTGAAAGGTCTTTTGCGCGTCTGCATTGTTTGGGTTCAGGTCAGGATGATATTTCCTTGCAAGTTTTCGGTAGGCTTTTTTAACATCGTCGGTAGACGCATTTTTATCGAGCCCTAAAACTTTATAATAATCAATGTACTCGGCCATGTGATATATTTTTCAAAAAAAATGCCATTAATTTTAAGCCAACACGGCTTCTTTATTATACTTATTTCTATAGTCGATAGGGGAAAGTCCCGTGATACGTTTAAAGATATTTCTAAAGGCTTTATTATCTGAATAGCCTACATCATACATCACCTCGTTTACATTTTTGCGGCTTGTTTCTAAAAAGCGCTTAGCCGCTTCTATCTTTACTCGTTGTATATATTCTACCGGTGTATTATTAGTTGCTTTTTTAAACCGTTTTTCAAAGCTTCTGCGGCCTACTGCAAACCGGCTCGCTAAGGCTTCTACAGATATTCTTTCTGAAATATTATTTTCAATAAATTCCTGTGCCTTTTTTACTTCAACATCTTCATGTCCTTTTTGCCCATTGAACATAATAAATGGCGATTGGCTTATGCGCTCTATTTCCAGTGCGTACACTTTCGATGTA
>JAEZIL010000172.1 GCA_023436685.1 Bacteroidota bacterium
AAACTGCCCCGCCCTAATATTTAAAGCAGGCTTAGAATTGCGAAGGTCATATAATAATGATAGTGCTTTTAAATTGGCAAAAGGGATAACGTTGTTGTTGAAAAGAAAAGCTAGCCCACCTATAAACATGATGAATATGAGCAGTGGGCGCATAAAACGTAATAGCGATATACCCGCGGATTTTATAGCAACCAATTCAAAATGCTCGCCCATATTACCGAATGTCATGATAGACGCAAGCAATATACCTAAAGGGAGTGCTAACGGTACCATTGTTGTTGACATATAAAACAACAATTGAATTATCATCCAGGTGCCAATTCCTTTACCAATGAGCTCATCCATATACAGCCAAAAAAACTGCATAACAAGCACAAATAAGGTAACGAAGAAAGTAACTATAAAGGGGCCTATAAAGCTCCTAAGAATTAATATGTCTAACTTTTTTATCAAAGATTACTTTGTATAATTCCCAGTTGCAAACCTACGTAAAACGATGCTATTAATAGCAATTTTATCGCAATGATACAAAATTGCTACATAGAAAGCCCACCTGCAATACAGGCGGGCTTTATTAAATAACTTGTTTGTTAGCTGCCTATGCGATGCTTAAGATCACTCACCTGTGTATTCCAAAGGCGTTCCTGGTCTTTAAGGTCTGATTTATCTGCAAAATCAGTAATCTTTAAGATTGTTTCGTTGGTTATCGGGCTTTGTTCAATACGGAATTCAAAGAATTCATCATCATTATAGTAATCCCACCTATACTGAATAAATTCATTTTCTAATTGGTCAACTACTTCAGCTGTATCTGTTGCACCATTCCAGCTAAAATAAAATGTATGATCGCGTTGATCTACTTTATCTGCAAACCATTCCTGCAACCCAACCGGAGTCGACAAAAATTCATAAAGTATAGCTGGCGAACAGCGTACCGGAAACTCCAGAGAGTACATAACTTTTTTCTTCATCGTAGAATTATTCACTTGAGTAATCTTTCTATTGTGCAATAATAGAAAATTGATTGAGAAATCAAAATTTAAAATAAAATATAAGGCATCTGCACCTGTTAAAACCATTAAAATACCATTAAAATGTGCTGTTAAGAATTTCTTAATTTTTTTTGGGTTGAATTCGCTTGACGCTTAGATTTGCCATAACAATGTCACAACATCCCATTATTAATTTGTTATAGCCCCCATTGTCAAACCACTTAAAAGTTTTTGCCTATGTCTATGCGTCAGCTCAAAATCACGAAATCCATTACCAATCGTGAGAGCCAATCACTCGAGAAATATCTACAGGAAATTGGCAAGGTAGACTTGATTACCCCTGAAGAAGAAGTTCAGTTAGCAATCCGTATTAAACAAGGTGACCAGCGAGCATTGGAAAAGCTTACTAAAGCTAACCTCCGCTTCGTTGTATCTGTAGCTAAACAATATCAGAACCAAGGCTTGTCGCTAAGCGACCTTATCAACGAAGGCAACCTCGGTCTTATAAAAGCTGCACAGCGTTTTGATGAAACAAGAGGTTTCAAATTCATCTCCTACGCTGTATGGTGGATCCGTCAATCCATCCTTCAGGCTTTGGCCGAACAGTCGCGCATTGTGCGCCTGCCACTTAACAAAGTAGGCTTATCCAATAAAATCAGCAAAGCCTATTCCCAGCTCGAGCAAGAGTATGAAAGAGAGCCATCTACTGAGGAACTAGCCGAACTGCTGGATATTGGCACAGAAGAAGTGGAAACAACTTTAGGTGTTGCCGCCCGCCACGTATCGGTTGACGCACCTTTTGTAGATAGCGAAGACAACACACTGCTGGACGTACTGGAAAACCCAAATTCAGATTCAGCCGACGTAGAATTAGAACATCACGATTCATTACGTTGCGAAATTGAACGTTCTCTTAGCACACTTACCGACCGCCAGCGAGATGTAATCAAACTATATTTTGGTATCAGCGTTGAACATCCTATGAGCCTTGAAGATATAGGTGAAAGGTTCTCGCTAACACGCGAGCGTGTACGACAAATAAAAGACAAGGCTATAACTAAACTGCGCACCGCCAGCCGTTGCCAGCTGCTAAAGTCTTACTTAGGCAACTAGTTATTACTTTAACTCATATAATTAAAAGCTCTGCATAAGCAGGGCTTTTTTCATTGCACCTGTTAGCTAGTTATCTCCATCTGCCAGGCCCCAGCGTTCAGCAAGGGTTGCATGCTGCTCATGCGGTAGCCTGCCAGCCCCATCGTAGTATCCTTCCTTATTGCGCTGCCTGAATGCCTCATAAAGGCTTACGGCGCAGGCTACAGATATATTCAGCGACTGTATCATACCTACCTGCGGAATGATAAAATTACCATCGCAATGCGCCAGCAATTCATTTGTAACGCCGGAATGTTCGTTACCAAACACCATTGCAGCAGGCTGCACCAGGTTGAGTTCATGCAATGAAGCTGCATTCTCGCTCAAATGAGTTGCAAATATCTTGTAATTGTTGCCACGTAAATGCTTTACACATTCTTCCATATCCTCAAATTGGTGAATAGTGAGCCACCCTGCAGCGCTGGCAGAGCTCTTCTTACCAAACTTGCCATGGCGCGATATGCGGGTGTTCAAAATGTATATGTCTTGCACACCTACAGCATCGCAAGTGCGCATTACTGCCGATATATTGTGCGGATCGTGCACGTTCTCTAACACAACCGTCAAATCGGGCTGACGGTGGTTTAGTACCCTATTTATCTTGCTTTTGCGTTCAGGAGTCATTTTACTTAAACTAAATTGTTGTGTTTTGTTGTAGTCGGCCTGTTTTAGAAACTCTACATCTCATTATTAACCACTTACACCAATAACCAAGAACAAAATAAAACAAATTGCAACAGTTTCCACTTATTGTAATATAAGTAAAAGCAGCACTAACGATCAATAGCAAATATACACCATTAAACACATTAATAAAACGGAATATTCACATCAGATTGCAATCAAATAAAAAAGCCTGCTAATGCAGGCCTTAAATATTATGCGGCTTGGCTTGATAATTCCCGCGTAAGCCAACCGCTTCTACCCGCGGTGGCTATGGAATATGGCGTTATCCAGAACAAAGCAAAAGTATAAAATATACTATATGGGTATGCCCAGAAAGATTCTGACATCTTATGCTTTTTAGCATAAAAGAATACTTGTATACTGGAGAATATTAATATTGACACCAAGGCTGAACTTAAAAACAAAACGGGGTGCGTAAGTACAAAAACCAGCATCATAAGCATGGCAGGGTAAGAAAGCAATATTTTCATCCACTGGTCTATCAGCAAAATACGCGTACCTGTCTTTGCACCTTTTCTGAAATTGCCAAACACAAATTTGCTCATCATAATATTTTCGCGCACATTGCTGCGCTCCCACCTGATGAACATTTTATACAGGCCCTTATATTGCTCGGGCGTGTTGGTATAAACAATAGCATTGCTTTGAAACAATACATGGTAGCCTTGTTTCAATATCATATTGGTCATAGCCCTGTCTTCCCCTATATCCGATGCTTTACCCCTAAAGGTTTGATTGATCCATTCGGGCAGGCATTCCATCACGGCATTTCTGCGATAAGCTGCCAATGCACCCGGTGTGCAGAATACGGAGCCTATTACGCTTTGCGCCGACCTGATAAACTCGAATGTGAAGGCAAAGCTTACATTAAGCATTTTAGGTATAATAGCTTTCTTATTCAGTACCGATACATTGCCCGCCACAGCTCCGCAAGCTTTATTAACTACAAAAGGACTGGTCAAATTTCTAAGTGTATCTTTCTTTACTACCGAATCGCTATCTACAGTAACAAACACCTCACCCGTGCCTAAATTGAAGCCACGATATAGTGCATGTCTTTTACCCAGGTTCTTTGGTTGCTGATATATGTCAACACGATCACCCAACTGCTCTTTAGCCAATTGCATCCACTGCCAGGTATCATCTTTACTACCATCATCTATAGCTATAAGTTGCAGCTTGTCTTTAGGGTAGTTGCTATTGGCCAGGCTCATGAGCGTATGCCATACCAGCTTACCTTCGTTGTACGCAGGCACTATAACCGTACATGTAGGTAGTATATCATACGCTACAGATTTAATGGGCTTGTAGCGCAGATACAGCACAAACATATATATCAGGAAACTGAGCTTTAGTACCAATAGCGAGGCCGCGACAACAACTAGGGTAACACCCCAGCCCGTACTCATATGTTGCAAATGTAAAGCCTCAAAATGTGGCTGTAGTACATACATGCAAAAAACAGCGCTTAACATAAGCAGGAATGCGCCGGGTAGTATTAGGTTATTAAAACGCGGAGAAACACCTGTATTTGCATCAACACTGCTCTCTTTTACAGGTAAACTATGAAGGACAGACTGGCCAGCTTCCAGTTTATATGCAGAAAGCTGCTGAGACGCACTTATATTCATCATAATGCTAGCGTTAATTTCTATTGTCAAAAAATCATCAATGGTTATTCATGTATCACCATATGCATCAGAAGAGAACGACAAGTATTGTCTTAATAATGCTATGAACACAAGAGCTAACCGAAAATTTATCGCACAATAGAAGTCCAATACTATGCCGAGATGTAATTGCCGCACCCAATAAGGGTTTCAGGCTATGAAGTAGTGAAAACACAACCGGTAAATCACCACAATTTGTTGCAAAATGCCACGATTATTAATATGTTAGTATAGTTTGCCAGCTACATTTAGAAAGGCATGGCTAATTTACAGATTGCTTATAAAGTGTATATCCTATGCATACACACATAAAATAATTATATAAAGCTAGCTGTAGACTAATTATAAAGTGATAGTAAATATTGTACCCTTTCCTGGTATGCTTTCAACTTCTAGTGTACCATCCAATGCTTCAATCTGAGTTTTCGTCATGTACAAGCCTAATCCCTTGCCTTCACGATCGCTTTCCAACCTGCTATATAGCACAAACAAACGGTGGCCATGTAGTTGAAGGTTTATACCTATACCATTATCTTCAACAGAAATAATAGTCCTTCCTTCCATGTTTTTAAAAGCCTTAATATTTATAACAGGTACCCTTTCTATAGATCTATATTTTATTGCATTACTAACCAGATTATAAATAGCACTCTGGATAAAACTTTTAATGCTTAAAATTTTGTTTGATTCAGCATCAATTTGCGTATTGATAATAGTACTGCTTTCGGCTATTTCGTTTTTCAAGCTGATGCTTACCGCCGTTATTATATCCGACAGGGCAAACACTTCCATCTTTTCTTTTACTGTAGAGCGGGTAGATAAAATAGTATTCAAGTCGTGCAGAAGATCATCCATTGCATGTGCAGCCTGCAGAATATAGCTGGTTGTCTCATTCAGTTCTTCTTGTGGCATTTCTCCTTGCAGAAACTGTGCAAGCCCAAGAATACTTGCCACGGGTGAGCGCAGGTTATGCGACACGATATTATTGAACTGCATTAACTCATCATGTCTTCTTTTCAGTTCCATAATCAGTTTTTCACGTTGCAGTTCAGCATTTTTGCGGGCTGTAATATCTCGTGCTGATGCATAAAATTCGCGTATCCAGCCGTTATCGTCTAAAATAGGCACAACATAATCTTCCAGCCATACATACTCTTGTGTGCGCTTGTGTTTCATTCTATATACACGGGTAACCGGTTTTTTAGAACTAAACATTTCTTTCGTAACAGTCATCATGTTATCCATGTCTTCGGGATGTATCGCATTGATCCACATAAAAGGATCATTTCGCACATCTTCAACAGTGTAACCTATTACTTGCTCTACCTGTGCACTCAAATAGGTAAATGTATTTTTAAAGGGATTATCAGGGTCTAGTATAATGATATAAAAAACCTGGTCGGATGAGGTTATTACCCGTGTTAACAACTCGCGTTGGCGGTTCATCTCAGCTTTATAGTTATCCAGTTCTTCTCCCAGCATGTTAAGGCCTGCCACAACTGTATTCATAGGATCCTCATCCTCTGTAACTTCTTCGCGAACATGGAAGTTACCACGGCTAAATTCCGTAAGCATAAAAATTATCCTATCCATGCGCGCATCTGCTTTATTACTCATTGCTTTTATATCTCAAGGGATAGAACACATCTAACTGAATGAATATACAAACATCAAAAAAAGAAGTCAAATATTATAAATACGAATGCATGTGGATTATCAACAAAAGATATACTTCTTATTTATGGAAATCGATATAAAGATTGTCAATACG
>JAEZIL010000206.1 GCA_023436685.1 Bacteroidota bacterium
GTGCTACGGCCATTTTCAATTCAGCGGCCTTTACAGTATCTCTTGCAGGTATATTAATATCTTCTGTACTTCTTATTTCTTCGGGGAAACGGAGCTTAACTAAGGTTAGCATACCTCCCTCATCGGCTTTTAGCATACAAAAGTTTTCCTTGGTACGCATTACAAAAGTACCTAAAGCCACCTTGCCGGTTTGCGACAATGCCTTGTGCAGCAGCTGATATGCTTTTTCGCCATTCTTACCAGGTTCGGTATAGTATGGTGTATCAAAAAACATAGCGTCTATCTCCTCTTCTTTCACAAATTCGCTTATGTCAATAACTTTGCTTTTTTCAGGACTAGCCCTTTCAAAATCTTCATCCTCCAATACTACATATTCGTCCTTTACCTTATAGCCCTTTACAATCTGATCCCAAGGCACAACTTTTCCAGTACTTTCATTTACTCGCTGAAATTTGATATTAGCATGGTTCTTCTTATCCAGCATATCAAGATCTAAAGTGCTGGATTGTATTGCACTATACAGTTTAATAGGTATATTAACTAACCCAAACCCTATTGCTCCTGACCATATTGAACGCATAACCAACTATTTGATAAACAAATAAAAAAGATATGCCACGAAACATAATTACAACTTCTTTACTTACAGGTTTTTATCTCAGCTACCAGTAAAATGTTCCATTTTGTTCCAGTTTTGTCACACCCTGTAAACCGGAACAATGGCCCGTGCCTCAAAGGCTCTCGCGTATCAACTTATAGGAATATTCATGCCTCATTATAAGGGTCAATCAAATTAACAATAGCAAATATACAATATAAAAATAAAAATAGCGCATCCAGAAATGGACGCGCTGTACAAAACAACCCTACACATCTTACCAATGAAAATCGATCCTGTAACTAAGATTGGGAAGTATCCCCAATTGATTTACAGTTTTGATACCCCCTTTGTCGTAGTAAGAGAAATAGTAGTTCTGCCTGTTGATTATATTCTGTACATCTAACAAGATGGTATGTGTGGCCCTGCGGCTATTTATTTTATAATATACACTTGCATCGGCACGGAAGTACATAGGGGCTTGCCTGGTAAAATAGCTGTTAGGCACATATACTGTTTTATCGGCTAGTTGGGAAGCAGCAAGATCTATAGGTGTTTCTTTTACACCCCCACTTAACAGCACTTTACCATTCAGGCCAATTATTCTTTTACCGCTTGGAGATAGCTTAAACTCCTTTCCACCTATCAGGTTGGCCTGGTAGCCACGGTCGAACCGGCTACTGTATGTTTGCCCCCCATAGGTATTATAGGTAGCTTTGAAAACGGAACCCGTAAGCAAAACATAATAACCCTGTGAAAGTGGTTTTTCCAAACTCAGATCGATACCATAGTTATCGCCCGTACCTTCATTTACCAGTGGCTGTTTTGTATCCAGTAAAGAGTAGATATCTAAAGCGTTAATTATTGAAAAACCACTTAAAGTATCACGTTCAACCGGAACATTGTATAGATGCTGGTAATAAACCTCTGCTTTTAGCCTTAGCTTGCCGGGCAGTATGGTTTCATAGCCTACTACGCTATGAAAGGATTTGGTAAGTTCCAGGTTTTTGTTGGGGTGCGTAATAGTTTCAGTCAGGTTAGCATTCTGGAACAAGTAAGTAGAAATATGCTCAGGCTTACTATGCAAACCTGCAGCCAAAGTGTATTTACTTATACCTTGCTGATAAGTGGCAGCCACCCTTGGCTCAATGGCATATTTGTTATTCAGCGCATACAACGTACCGTGCACACCCCCCACTACACTTAACTTATCAGTCAGGCGGCTCTTCCATTGCACATAGCCTTGATATAATTGTGTACTGCCTTTACCATCAAGGATATTTTTCCAGCGCTTATCAGAACCATCGTAGAATTCATAGCCCATGTCGTAACCTATATGTTGCGCAATCAACCCTACCCTGTATGTATTGCGTGCATCTATTTTTTGATTGTACATAACAGTAGCCCTGTAAGCAGTATTTTTTATCAAGTTGTGCTCAACAGGTACTTTTTGATAATCGCCCGGTGTTAGTGTATCAGCTGCAGCTGTTACTTTATCGTAAGAACCTGAAATAACCGTTTTAATGTAGGCATCCTTTTTAACAAATACCTGATGGGATATGCCTGCAACGCCCATACTGCTTCTGTTATCGAACGACACATTGTTATTATCATCGTCCCATTGCGTACTATCTTTTACAGCGTTGTAGCTGGCTTTATTATACCCACCCAATCCAAACAGTGAAAAAGTACCCAGCTTCTCAGTTGGCAGATTTATTTTAAAAGAGGCATCCTGATATTCAGGCACCATTGTTCCGAAATCCAGAAAACCACCCAGGATAGCCAGCGTTGAGTAGCGATAATTAAACAGGTAGGATGCTTTCCCACCTTTTTTAAATGGCCCTTCAGAAGATACTTCCGCCCCAAGGGTACCTATCTGCACTGTATGCTCATAATTATTGGTATTACCGTTGCGCAAGTTCAAATCAAACACCCCGGATAACGCATTCCCTATTTCAGGAGCAAAGGCACCGGTATAAAAATCAGAATTGCCCAAGGTGTTTGCATTTAACATACTGATAGCACCACCTGTGGCCCCTAAAGATGAAAAGTGGTTAGGGTTAGGTATTTCTATACCTTCCAGTTTCCAAAGCACGCCCTTGGGTGAATTGCCCCTTACTACTATAGCGTTGTCCATATCGCCCGCGTTAGATACACCGGGAAAGTTCTGCACCATGCGTGCCGGATCGGCAAAGGAAGCAGCATAGCGCCTGGTTTCCTCAACCGAGAATGAACGTGCGCTGATGCTGGCAAACTCGTTTAGCGGACGGGCTTTATCTTTATTAGCACTAACCGTAACCTCTTTTAACTGGTGAATATTTTCGCGCAATTGTGCGTTTAACTCAAGTTCTTTGCCTGAAATAACCATCACCTCGGTTGCGACATAAGGCTCATACCCCACCGATGTAAATTGGAAAGATTGCCTGCCAACAGGTACCTTTGGCATGGTGAAATAGCCATTATCATCGGTTATGGCGTTGATATCAGTATTGCTTAACAGAACAATTACAACACCGGCCAATGGTTGTTTCGATTCTGCATCCAGCAATTGCCCATGTACATTTTGGGTAATTACAGGCTTTTCTATTGCTGCATTCAGGGTATCGTTCTGCGCAGAAGCCTCCAGGAAAGTAAATAGTAGCGTTAAAAATAACAGTGTGTATTTCATATAGTTTTTGATGTGTGCAGTATTACGACACCACAACTATATTTTACCCCTACTGGCCCTATAAAAAAAATTGCCCCGCACAAAAGTGCAGGACAATATAAACCACCCCTATGGTCAACTCATAGCACGTAATAAGCATTTTTATGCACCTTACCTGCGTCTTCAAGTATACTATGATCTTTAAGCATTTGCTTTAAATCTCTTTCAATACCCTTTGATATAGTGGTCATTGGTGTATCAGTCGGTTTGTTTTCAAAAGGATCCTGCAAATGGATAGCCATTTTTTCTATCAGCATAAATGATGCAGCAATAGCTATAACTATAGGTATTTCTACAAATCCAAAATATTCTATCAAACCGAATGGCAGCAGCATAATGAACAAGTTCATAGCAAAGTGAATATACAGGCTATACGTAGCAGGGAATATAGTGTTCTTAATACGTTCACATTTACCCATAGAATCGCACAGCTTGGTAAGCGTTTCATCTAGCGCTACTTGCTGAAACTGGTTGATCCAACCCATTTCAAGGGCATAACTTATATCGCGGCCGTGCAGTTCTAATATGGCAGCAGGAGCGTTTGTGTAGCTGGAAATATACTTTATCTCTTCATCCAGCATATAAGGTTTAAGGCCCGCAAGGGGCTTTTCTTTGCGTAGCGAACGTGACAGGCAAAATGTCCACCCCATTTGCCTGCGTATAAAACGCTCTTTAAATTGTTGTGCCTCAACCGAGTTGTAGCTACTATCAACAAAGGTGAGCAACTGACGTGCAAGTGTACGTGAATCATTCACAATTGCGCCCCAAACAATACGTGCTTCCCACCACCTGTCGTACGCCTGGTTAGAACGAAAACCCAGTAGCAATGATATAACAGTACCCAATATCATAGGCACGCTAATTGGTATTGTAATTCTTGTAAAATGAAAGGTATTATACAAGGCTGCTACTACGATAGCATATATCGAAACAAATATCAGCCCACCTTTTATCTTTCCTAATATATACCGTATTGGAATATTACTTTGTAACAACATAATCTTCTTCTTTAGGAATCATTAACTCTTTAACCGACAGGGTATTCAACAGACTTCTTTCGCTTTTAAAAGCAGGTGCATTCCCAGCTTGCACCATCTCAATTTTTATCTTCGCTTTTTTAAACAGAGGGACAGGATCAATACTTTGTCTGTTGTTATACGTACAAGCTGTAGCAGTGGATAAGATAACAGCGTCAACTTTTAATCCCTCCATTAAATTGGCTATGTAAGCTGCGGTAGTTCCAAACCCGAATTCAATATTAATTCGGTTGATAACCGAGCCATACCTGTTCTGCAATATTTGGCAAGCCTCGTAAAATTCCTGACTTACCATATCCATATGCCTGGAGCGTCTTGACCTGAAAAGTTGGGTAATGTCATTTTCGGGCTGCAATAAGTGAAAAAGAGAAATACGCACTTTTTCACCTGCAAACTTCGTAGCAATGGCATGTATTACATTAAGCGATTTAATTGAAAAGTCGGTCGGTATTAGTAAATGTTGCATAGCTTAAATGTTTGCAACAAAACTGCTACTGTAAAATTAGTAAGCCGTAATAGCTTGATAAGAATACTTAAAGAAGAGTGTAAGAATTTGGTAAGAAACGTTTAAGCTTTGTTAACACCTATGCTAGCGATAGCTTAACGGCAATGTTATTTTGATTGTAGTGCCTTCATTTTCAATAGATAGCACGTCTAATTCTCCATTATGCATACGCACAATATTTCGCGTTAGCGGCATTCCAATCCCATATCCGTTAAACCTGTCAGTATTTGAAGCACGGAAGAACGGCTCATAAATATAAGCTATCTCACTGGCAGGTATGCCTATGCCGTGGTCCTCTACAACTATAATAGCTTTACTGTTAGTTGCTGCTATTGTTATACTAACCGGTTGATTCTCTGAGTATTTACATGCATTAATAACAATATTTACAATTGCCAGCTCCAGCAACTGTTGGTTGCCCTTCACTATTAATTTACCCTGGTCTTCGGGTATCAGGCTAAGGTTTATAAACACCTTATTGTCGGGTATTATATTATCAACTGCCTCTTTAGCAGCATATATTACTTCATCAAGCCTAAGGTCTACAAGCTCTTGTGTTTTACCATTATACCCTGTTTGCGCAATACGTAAAAGGCTATTGGTAATTCCCTTCAAGCGTTCCGCTTCCTTTAAAATAGTCTGCAGCGATGAAATATATTCTTCGGCTGTTCGGGGTTTGCTTAAAGTATATTCAGACTCTCCAATGATAGTAGTTAGCGGCGTATTCAACTCGTGCGATGCATTACTGATAAAATTTTTCTGAGTTTCGAAAGTTGCCTCCAACCGGTCAAGCATGTTATTAAAAGTACCTGCAAGATTGGCTATTTCATCCTTTCCATCATTCGTCTGCAACCTGTGGTGCAGTTGCGTAGCGGTTATCTCTTTCATCTTTCGCGTAATAATACGCACAGGGCGCAGCATTATATCGGAAAACCACATACCAGCAAATACTGCTACAATAAGCGCTACAATACAACTGATAACAATAGCCCTGAGTAAATTGTTTAAATAAGATGTAATA
>JAEZIL010000231.1 GCA_023436685.1 Bacteroidota bacterium
CACCAATACAGCGGCAACTACACCTTCTTTCAAAAGGAGAAGGCAGAACGCATGGAACTACAACAGCGTGCTTTTGAAAATCAGCAAGATTATATACGTCAGCAAGAGCGATTTATTGAAAGATTTAAAGCTAAAGCCAGTAAGGCAGCACAAGCCCAAAGTGCCATGAAAAAGCTGGATAAGCTGGATCGTATTGAAGCCCCGGATAGTACAATGCCTGTAATGAACATCAACTTTGATGTTGCAGTACAACCCGGAAAGATCATTTCTACACTTAAAAATGTATCCAAGAGCTTCGGAGACCTTAAGATACTAGACCATGCTGAGGCTGAAATAAACAGGGGCGATAAAATAGCCTTGATAGGTGCCAATGGTAAAGGTAAATCTACATTATTACGTATAATAGCCGGTCAGGAAAGCTTTGAAGGTGAACGTAAAGAAGGACATAATGTAGAAGAAAGCTTTTATGCCCAGCACCAGCTTGAGGCATTGAATGTTGAGAATGAGATATTGGAAGAACTTAAACAAGCAGGTAGTGGTAAAACAGAACTTGAATTGCGGCAGCTGTTAGGATGTTTCCTCTTTAGTGGCGATGACGTATTCAAAAAGATCAAGGTATTATCGGGTGGAGAAAAGGCAAGGGTAGCTTTAGCCAAAACTATTGCAATGAAGGGCAACTTCCTGATGCTGGATGAGCCCACCAACCACCTGGATATGCAATCGGTAGAAATGTTGATAGATGCACTCAACAAATATTCTGGCACACTTATACTTGTATCGCACGACCGTTATTTTATCAGCAAAACAGCCAATAAAATATGGCATATAGAACAAGGTAAGATCAAAGAGTTTATTGGCACTTACGATGAATGGGCGATATTTGAGAATGACCGCCAGAAACGATTGCTAGCAACGGCGCAACCAGCGGCCGTAGTTGAGGCTAAACCCAAAAAGGAAGAAAAAAAAC
The DNA here is from genome assembly GCA_023436685.1 of Bacteroidota bacterium. Classification (GTDB taxonomy): domain Bacteria; phylum Bacteroidota; class Bacteroidia; order Chitinophagales; family Chitinophagaceae; genus Polluticoccus. Next base: position 968 of record JAEZIL010000231.1, read on the forward strand.
CTGTCAATACTAATGATGCTGAACTACGGGAGCTGAGAAAAGAATACCAAAAACAACAAAAGAAATTTCAGCAGATAGAGGAGCAAATGGCTAAACTACAGGAAGAGAAAACTCAATTAGAAGTGCAACTTGCCGACCCCGGTATGTATTCCGATAAGAGCCAATTTCAAAAGCTGGATGAAACATATAAACAACATACCAGTAAACTAGCTAATATTACTGCCGAATATGACAAAATGTTTGAGCAACTGCTCGAAATAGAAGAAAAGCTCGGATAACGCTAATTTGATCAACTATCGTAATTTTATCAACTATTTAAACAATACATTATGCCTTCTTTTGATATAGCCAGCAAAGTGGAACTACAAACACTTGATAATGCAGTAAATGTAGTGAAAAAAGAAATAGATAACCGTTACGACTTTAAGGGTTCTCACGTAGTTATAGAGCTGAACAAAAAGGACATGATAATTAACCTTGAAGTAGAGGGGGATATGCGTATGAGGCAATTAGAAGATGTACTTATTACAAAATCTATGCGCCAAGGCCTTGAAGCCAACAGCTTTGATATGAGCAAGGAGCCGGTACCATCGGGAAAATACCTGAAAAAGACTGTTGCAGTAAAAAATGGTATTGATAAAGAAACAGCAAAAAAAATAGTGAAGCTTATTAAAGATAGCGGACTGAAAGTGCAGCCTGCTATTATGGATGATATTATCAGGGTAACAGCTAAGAAAATAGACGATTTACAGGCGGTGATACAACTTTGCCGAACCTCGAATCTTGACCTGCCGCTGCAGTTTACAAATATGAAATCGTAAAGGAATAATAACTAAAACAGCCGTCAATAGCGGCTGTTTTAGTTATTAGAAATAATATCTGGCATCCTTAAACAAAGCCTGCCCTTTATCTTTCTCTGAGAGTATTGCGTCATTGACATCTATCTTCCAATCAATATTTAGCGTAGGGTCATTAAAAAAAATACCGCCTTCGGTACTCTTGTCGTAAAAATTATCGCATTTATAGAATACTTCCGCAGTATCGGTTAGTACAGAGTACCCATGGGCAAATCCTCGTGGCACTAATAATTGACGTTTATTCTCTGCCGACAATTCAACCCCAAACCACTGCCCGAAACTAGGGCTCTCTTTCCGTATATCCACTACTACATCCCATATTGCACCTTCCAGTGCGCGTACCAGTTTTGTTTGTGGTGTAGGGGCATTTTGATAATGTAACCCGCGCAGCACATTTTTAGTTGAGCGGGCCTGGTTGTCTTGTATAAATGGTATGTCGAAGCCTGTTAGCTTCTTTAATTGCCCTGCATTGAAACTTTCAAAGAAATAACCGCGCTCATCGCCAAATACCCTGGGTTCAATTATGTACAAGTCTTTTAATGGGGTCTCTATAACATTCATTATCCGGCAAGTTGTTCTACTACTTCAAGAAAATTTTTACTGATATATGCGAGTTCCTCTTCAGTAAGTTCAGTGTGTATAGGTAAAGAGATAACGCAGTCCTGAAGCATATCTGTAACAGGTAGCTGAAATTTATCACCGCCAAATTCCTTCAACATATTCTGTTTGTGGCAAGGTAATGGATAATACAGCATGGAAGGGACTTTTCGTGCAGCCAACATATCAGGTATTTTATCGCGGCTAATATTTTTTACTTGCAGCGTATATTGATGAAATACATGCTGGCTGTATGGTGCCCGGTATGGAGTTACAATGTTAGGATTGTTCTTAAAAGCGTTATCATAATAATCGGCTACGGTGCGGCGTGCATCACAGTACTCATCCAGGTGTGGCAGTTTAACACGCAGTACCGCCGCTTGTATAGCATCTAAGCGGCTATTGCAACCTACCATTTCATGATAATAGCGCACTTTTTGCCCATGGTTAGCTATCATACGGAGCTTTTCTGCAAGCGAGTCATCGCTGGTAAATATAGCACCGCCATCACCATAGCAACCAAGATTTTTTGAAGGGAAAAACGAGGTACAGCTTATGACACCCATGGAGCCAGTCTTCACTGTTCTGCCGTCGGAAAAAGTATAGCTACCACCTATAGCTTGTGCGTTGTCTTCAATTATTGGTATGTTGTACTCTTTTGCTAACGCCAATAATGGTTCCATATGAGCTGCCTGACCATATAAATGTACAGGTATAATAGCCTTTGTTTTAGGTGTGATGGCATTCTTCACACTATCTATGTTCATTGTAAAAGTGTCGGCATCTACATCTACAAACACAGGTTTTAGCTTGAGCAACGCAACAACTTCAACAGTGGCTATATACGTGTAAGACGGTGTAATAACTTCATCGCCCGGCTGCAAACCCAAAGCCATCAAAGCTATTTGTAATGCATCGGTTCCGTTAGCGCAGGGAATAGTATGTTTTACGCCTAAATATGCCGATAATTCTGCAGCCAGTTTCTGTACTTCCGGCCCCCCAATAAAAGCAGTACTATCTATAACATTCTGGATAGCCTGGTCTATCTCAGGTTTTATTTTTTGGTATTGACGTTTCAAGTCAACCATTTGCAAATTTTGCATATGAAAATTATAATAGCTGCAAACCTACACCTTACCCTTCACTCATCAAAACGTCAAAAAGATAGTTGTAGCACTCTTAAAATTATTTATACTAATGTAGCATGTATATTTGCTTATCCTAAAC
>JAEZIL010000027.1 GCA_023436685.1 Bacteroidota bacterium
CTACTATATCCTGCAGCGATTGGTTGATACGGCTACGTATTTTATCTGCACGTATTGGCTCAAGGGGTAAAATCTGTTCCAGTAAATTTTCAATATTTTGAATTCGGCTATGCAGATCTTTATGTAAGGCATCACCTTCATGCTTGCGATGTTCCATTAGATGTTGCGCAGCTTCTTCAATTACCTTCTTTACTTCCATCCATTCATCTTCAGGAAGCACGTCTTGCTCAGGTGCTACAACTTCAGGCATGCGCATTATAGTTGGAAGCATGTTTTCTTCAGGTAAGCCAAGCTGCCTGGCTATTTGCTGCATGCTTTGATAATAAAAAACAGCCAGGCCTGTATTTACTGTCATTGGTTTCGATGCGCCTTCCTGTTTTATCATTACAGTAAGGTCTATAGTGCCACGCATTAGTACTGCGTTCAGTAGGCTGCGAATATCCAATTCATACGATCGTAAGATGGGAGGCAATTTGGTAATTATATCAAATTGCTTACCATTGAGCGATTTCATTTCTACTACTACCTGGCGCTTATTCACCACGGCCTCTGCCCGGCCAAACCCCGTCATTGAATAAAGCATGAAATAATGTTTGAAAACAAAGAAAGAACAAACGAACTGCAATAAAAAGTGAAACAGCCTTTTTGAGTAAAAAAGCTCATAAAATCATCTTAAATAGGTGGGACAAGTTATCTTAAGGGCGATAAATGGTTATTTTTGTTGCTTAACGAAGGTAGATTCATGCGCATAACAGCATCTTTAATAATTATAGTTTTATTCTCATCGGGTGTATATGCACAGCAACAACCTACCCGTGCTGAGCTAGAGAAAAGAAGGCAAGGTATCCTTGAGTCTATAAAGCAGACAGAAGAACAACTGGAAGCTACAAAGAAGGATAAAACAGCTACTATGAGCCAGCTAAGAGCTTTGCAGAATAAGTTGCATGAGCGGCAGAAATTGATAGGAAATATTAATGCGGAGATAGGCCAGATAAACAATAATATACAAGCTTCTTCAAAAGAAGTAACTACCCTAAAGCAAAATCTTGAGCAATTGAAGGCTAGCTATGCACAATCAGTGCGTTATGCTTATAAGACAAGAAGCTCCTATGATATGCTTGCCTTTTTATTTTCGGCTAATGATTTTAATGAAGCGCTGAGGCGAATTAAATATTTGAAAAAATATCGTGATTACCGAAAGGACCAGGCCGATAAAATAAGAATAACACAGGGTGAAATAGTTAAGAAAATAGATGTATTAAATAATGCTAAATCGCAAAAGGACGTTTTACTTACAGCCGAAATGCAGCAAAAGAGTGTGCTCGAAAAAGAATCGAACGAAACAAATAAAGTTGTAAAGGATTTGAAAGGTAAGGAAAAACAACTGCTTGCTAATATTGAGAAAAATAGAAAAGCTGCCAAGCAATTAGATAGAGCTGTGGCCGAAATTATTCGAAGAGAAATAGAAATAGCACGTAAAAAGGCGGAAGAGGAAGAGCGTAGGCGGCAGGAGGAAGAGAGAAAGAAAGCCGCTGCAGCCGCGGCCGCCGCAAATGTGCCTGCACCATCGGGTAGTAAAATATCTGTCACTACCAATAATGGCGGTAAACCTGTACCCTCTGGCACGCCATCGCCGGCGGGTACTAATAAACCTGCCGCAAATGTAGCTGCAACTAGCGAACCTATAGCCAGTAATATTGTTAAGCCAAAACCAAGACCTGCAGCAGTTAACCTCTCACTTACACCCGAAGCTGCTGCGCTGTCAAGCAACCTGGAGAGCAATAGGGGAAGGTTACCATGGCCTGTAGAAAAAGGTTTCATATCTGAAAATTTTGGCAGGCACCCGCACCCTGTTGCTGAAAAAGTTATGGTAGAAAACAATGGTATTGATATTACTACCGCTGTAGGGGCAGGTGTGAGGAGTATATTTGATGGTACAGTATCGAAAGTATTCTCTATAGATGGATCGTCATGGAATGTGATCATTAATCATGGCAGATATTTCACTGTATATTCCGGCCTATCATCAGTTTCGGTAAAGAAAGATCAGCAAGTAAAGACAAAGCAAGCTATAGGTGCTGTAGGTGCAAGCGACGAAGGGGGCGCAATATTGAACTTTCAGATATGGAAGGATAGTAATAAAATGGATCCCGCAGCCTGGATTGCCCGTTAAATTAAAAGCGGGGCTACCCCCCCGCTTTTAATTCCGTTATTTTTTGTTAATCATTAGTCAATCAATATTTCACCAGTCATTTCTGCGGGTATCTTAATACCCATATATGCAAGAATAGTAGGGGCTATATCAGCAAGCTTTCCATGTTTTAGCCTGCCACTATAATCATTTGATATCAGGAAAAAGGGCACTGGGTTAAGCGTATGGGCTGTATTAGGGCTGCCGTCTTCATTCACCAGGTAGTCCGAATTGCCATGATCGGCAGTAAGGAACACAGCATATTCTTTTTGTAATGCCAATGGTATAATACGCGATACGCATGTATCAACTGTTTCAGCTGCTTTTATAGCTGCTTCCCATACACCGGTATGCCCTACCATATCAGCATTTGCAAAGTTCATACAGATAAAATCTGCAGATTGGTTTTCTATTTCAGGCAAAATGGCATCTGTCATTTCAAACGCACTCATCTCTGGTTTCAGGTCATAAGTGGCAACAGTTTTTGGTGAGGGTATCATTATCCTTCGTTCACCCTCAAAAGGTTGTTCCCGGCCTCCTGAAAAAAAGAAAGTGACGTGGGGATACTTTTCAGTTTCAGCAATACGTATCTGTGTTTTACCACTAGCCGATAATACTTCCCCGATAGTATTGTTGAGGTTGTCGTTATGAAAAATAACACCCACATTTTGGTAGGTCTTATCATATTCCGTCATAGTAACATAATGCAGGTTTAATGGGCGCATAGATTGGTCGGGGAATGCTTGCTGCGTGAGGGCAATAGTTATCTCCCTGCATCTATCTGTACGAAAGTTAAAAGCTATAACAATATCATCATCCTGAATAATGGCTTTAGGTTTATTGTTATCGCCATATATAATTATGGGCTTTATAAATTCATCAGTTATACCTTCTTCATATGATTGCTGTATTGCTGTGAGCGGATCTGAGGCTTGTATACCAATACCCCTTGTAAGTGCATCGTATGCAAGTTTCACCCTTTCCCACCGTTTATCTCTATCCATTGCATAGTATCGCCCACAAATGCTTGCTATATACCCTCTGCTTTTTTTAAGGTGATTTTCTAGCTCCTGTACATATCCGTAGCCGCTTTTTGGGTCAGTATCACGTCCATCAGTAAATGCATGTATGGCTACATCGGGCACATCATTCTTCATGGCCAGATCGCATATAGCCTCAAGATGTTTAATGTGTGAATGCACACCACCATCACTTAACAACCCCAATAAATGAAGTTTCTTGCCCGATGTTTTAGCTTGATTGAAAGCAGACATGAGCACCTGGTTTTTTTCTAATTCACCATCTCGGATAGCTACGTTAATACGTTGAAGCTCTTGATATACAATACGTCCGGCGCCAAGATTCAGATGTCCAACTTCAGAGTTTCCCATTTGACCATCGGGTAACCCTACGGCTTCACCACAGGTTATTAATTCAGTATGGGGGTATTTGTTATAGAGAGAATTAACGAAAGGAGTGTGGGCATTAGCGATAGCATCAGCACTTTTTATTTTTCCATGCCCCCAGCCATCCATGATAATGAGCATTGCTTTTTTCGACATGTGTGCAAAGTTACGTGCCCTTGTTTAGCACTTAAAATAAAATTCAATATTTATTAGAAAATTATATATGTATATGTGCTTAATATCCTTAAATTGTATTTTTTAATTGTTGCTACAATAAAAATGCTTAATTTGTTAAGCTATTGCCTTAAGTTTTAACTTTTGGCAGGTTTTTTGATAATATTACGTTACCCATTGTGTTCGAATATTAGTGTAGCCGATGAAGCAATTTTACAAACGGACTATTTTCATATTATCTATACTTAGCTTCTTTGCATTAACACCTGCAAAGGGACAAGTGCTTGAAGATATGAGCACCTACATACGGAATGGTAACGTAGCGTCTATGACGAAGTATTTCGATAATATTGTTACTATTAATATAAGTAGCAATCAGTCTTCTTATAGTAAAGCCCAAGCTGAAATAATATTAAAGGATTTTTTTGCAAAGAATATTGTGAAAGACTTTATTGTAATGCAGACAGGTACAGCACCAAACAATAACTGCAAGTATGCAATAGGTACACTCGCAACAAGTACTGCTAACTATCAGCTTTACTTCCTGCTAAAATTAAAAGGTGAGGGCTACCTGTTGCAGGAAATACGAATAGAAAATAAATAACTTCTCTTTTAAGATAAAAGGCCCAACATTTGTTGGGCCTTTTATCTTAGTTGTCAACTATCCTCAGTTTTGCATAATTGAGCATAATCTTTTTTTGGCCATGCCCGTCTTTAAATTCAATAGTCGCAATGCGGTTATTAGCACCTCCTTCCAGGCTTAATATTTTACCAAAACCAAACTTCTGGTGCTCTATTTGCATACCTACTTCCATAGCCATTGGGTTGTCGGCCTTGAAGTTTTCAGTAGGTGTATGCGTTTTTATCGCTGGTTGTTGCAGTTTATCTGCCAGCTTCTTAAGCGATGGAACCTTGTCGAACGATGGTTGGCTAAATGTATTGCCAAAACCACCCGCTGAACCCTGTGCCCTATGGCTTGGTCCTGTAAAGGTCCGGTCAAGATGGTTCTCAGGTATCTCATCAATAAAACGGCTGGGTTCATTTTGTATAAGATTGCCGAAACGGTACCGGCTGTTTGCGTAGGTTACCCAAAGGCGGTCTTTTGCGCGGGTTACTGCTACAT
>JAEZIL010000038.1 GCA_023436685.1 Bacteroidota bacterium
AAATATGGCTATTTCCCGGTCAGTGTATTTTTCTACCAGGTAAAGCAATAAGTTGAAATAAGAAGTTGCCCCACCGCTTGAGTATAGACGCTGCTCTTCAGTGATGATCCGGTCATCTACTAATTCAACCTCTGGAAACATATCCCTGAACAACTCAGCATACTTCCAGTGCGTTGAACATTTTTTACCGTTCAATAAACCTGTTGATGCCAATAGAAAGGCGCCTATACAAAGGCTGGCTATTTCTGCTCCCGAGTTGTATTGTTTTACCAACCAGGGGAGAAATGCCAGATTTTTATCCAACGATTTATGCAGGTTGCCGGCAAGAGCGGGTACAAATACCAGATCAGTGCTTTTTATTTCATTTATCAGTTTATCAACATGTACCGTAAATGAGCCATTATGGAGTTTTACATTTTTAGTAAGGCCTACCAATTGAATGTTGAAAATAGGCTCTCTACCCATGTCGGTTAAGAAATCGTTTACACCCGCAAATATGCAACGTGGATCATCTATGCTGGCCAGCACGGCATCTTCGGGTACCAGGATTGAAACGTTTTTCATAAAATAAAGTTACATATTCTCTTAATCGCAAACTGCCCCTATGTGTTACGGAAATGCACCCCTTTCAGTAGCTTACCGGAATGTAGTTTTATGCCTTAGCGCAGCATTGTAAAAGGTAGCAGCAGAATATATGAGAAAAGTAATAGCATCGCTCAACATTACCCTTGATGGATATATAGCAGGGCCCGAGAATGATTTAGATTGGCATTTCCCGCTTTGGAATGATGATATGTATTTACATGCCAGAGAGCAGTTATTGACGATGAGTACTATTATTTTAGGCCGTGTTACATACCAATCGATGGCAGACTACTGGCCAACAGCCCCTGTAAACGACTTTACAACCATGATGAATACCTATGAAAAAGTTGTTTTCTCACATACACTTAAGGAAACAAGCTGGAACAATACACGCCTTGCAGGTAAAACTATGCGAGAGGAAGTCAAAGATCTCAAGCAACAGGAAGGTGATAACATAATTATATATGGCAGCGGCAGCCTTATTCAGTCGTTCATTAATAACGACTTAATAGATGAGTACAGGCTTTGGGTGCACCCGGTAGTGATAGGCAAGGGAGTACCGTTGTTCGAAAATAGCTGTTGTATTAAGCTGCATTTATTGCGAACTAAAGTATTTAGCTCCGGTGTTGTAATGTTATATTATCAACCATTACGCGCATAATATAATGGTAAAACGGTTTAAAGTAAAGGTTTGTACAGGTTTTAAGTGGGAGAAATCCACATTTTAAAAGGGTTTTATCCACTTTTGAAAATTATTTGCTTATTTGTAGCATATTTCAGCGATTTTTTTTTGTAACATCGCATTCAATCTTTTAAATAAACAACAACTTAGTATGAACAAAGCTGAATTAATTGATCAAATTGCTGCTGATGCAGGCCTTACTAAATCTCAAGCTAACATGGCTTTAGATTCTTTCACCGATAGTATCGTTAACGCACTGAAAAAAGGCGATAAAGTTACTTTGGTTGGTTTCGGTACGTTTTCTGTAACTCAAAGAGCTGCACGTAATGGCCGCAATCCTCAAACTGGTGAAACAATTAAGATCAAAGCACGCAAATCACCTAAATTTAAAGCAGGAAAGGAATTTTCTGATAAAATAGGTGGTGTTAAAGCTGCGAAAAAGAAATAAGCTTAAGCTTACTTAAATAAAGGCCTTCATTGAAGGCCTTTATTTTTATGCCAAAGAAAAGAGAGCATGCTGTACAATGACTACATGCATCGATTTGGTTGTTTAAAACAACTCAACTATCTTTATTCTTGTGAAGAATAATTTTACATCAAACTGTTGTCATAACTATACCCGCATGAGGAGGTAGGATGGCTATGTTATAACCATATTTATTAAGCCTCCGAATTTCGGAGGCTTTTTTTATAACAACCAAAATGAATCAATACTTCAATACATATTATCGTAATGTGCAACAGACCAATATCTGTTGCTGCAATAACTATGTGCTTTCAAAGGAGCGATGTTGATGATAGGATACTATGTACTCAAAGCCCTTTGAATATTTCAAAGGGCTTTTTTATTACCTCAATTTTCAAACAAAATGAAAAACATACAATTACAACAACATAACCAACTAGCCCGGCCTGTACAAAAAATGGCCAGTTACCAGCTACAAACAAAAGCTTTGCCCATTTGCGATATTTTGTATGAGATCAATGGTTTGAATGACAAGACACTATTGAGCCTAATAGGCTCTCTGAATTTTAACCGTATCAATATTCAATATTATAACGTAGATATTCTTGATGTTGTGGCTGATAATAACATGCTAACTTTTCATTCGGATGGTGGTTTTTATGGAGATGATGCAATTGAAATAAAACTGTCTGTCATGCAGCAATCAGGAGCAATAGAAAATACTATTCTTAGAGGCAATTTTATTTACACTATCAATGACGATAAATCTAAAAGACTATCAAACAATTTTCTTAAAATAATAAACAATACAAACTATGGCATTAAGACTTGGGGACGTAGCGCCCGACTTTAAAGCGCAAACAACACATGGGAATATCCACTTTCATGAATATTTGGGGAATAATTGGGCGGTACTTTTCTCGCATCCTGCCGACTATACGCCTGTATGTACTACAGAGCTTGGCCGCACCGCACAGCTAAAGGAGGAATTTGCCAGGCGTGGTGTAAAGGTATTGGCGGTAAGTGTTGACGGCCTTGATAACCATGCAGGATGGATAAATGATATTAATGAAACGCAAAACACCACGGTAGATTTCCCTATCATTGCCGATACTGATAAGAATGTAGCTACACTGTACGATATGATACATCCTAATGCGTCAGCAACTGCTACCGTACGCTCTTTGTTCATTATTGACCCGGAAAAAAAAGTAAGGCTTATTATTACTTATCCGGCATCAACCGGAAGAAATTTTAATGAAGTATTGCGTGTTATTGATTCTTTGCAATTAACCTCTAACTACAGCGTGGCTACACCTGCAGATTGGCAACAAAAGGAAGATGTGATTGTTCTGCCTTCAGTATCAACCGAGGTTGCACAACAGAAATTTCCTAAGGGATTGAAAATAGTAAAACCATATTTACGTTATACGCCGCAGCCAGATATAGAATAATAATTGAACAGGCCGGGATAATACTCCCGGTCAATTTTTACCCCTTATATTTGTAGTCATTAAATCAATTGATATGTCGCTATTATCAAATAATAAGAAGGACAATAAAAAAGGCGGTAAGACCGGCAATAAGGTTGCGGGAAGTAAGCCTGTTTTAAAACCGGGTCAATCTGCTAACATCAATAAAAAACCTGTAAAAACAGGCGGAACGAGAGGCAGCTAGTTTTAGCTACTTCTGTGAATATTACTATGTCATTTTTTACTACTGCAGCACCAATTACTGTAACGTGTCACAAACGTCTTGCACCTTATCTTGAAAAAGAGGTTAAAGACCTGGGCTTTACTATAGAGGAAACCTTTATTACTGGAGTACACTTAAGGGGTACAATTAACGATTGTATTAAGCTAAATCTAAACCTGCGCTGTGGCAGCCAGGTGTTATATGGGTTGAAAAATTTTGAAGCTCATGATGCAAACGATATTTACAATGAACTTGTAGATTATCCGTGGGAAGAGATTTTGCCGGAGGGTGGTACATTTTCAGTAACAAGCAATGTACTTAACGATACTATAAACAATAGTATGTTTGCCAGCTTAAGGGTTAAAGATGCAATTGTAGACAGGATACGCAACAAAACCGGCAAACGGCCCGATACAAGCTCAGAGTTGACCGGTGCTGTAGTTCATTTATTATGGAAACATGAGTATGCTGAGATATTTATCGATACATCGGGCAACTCATTGGCACGCCATGGTTACCGTAAAATACCGGGTAAAGCACCAATGCTTGAAGCCCTGGCAGCAGCTACAATATTAGCTACCCAGTGGGATAGAAAGTCTCCGTTCGTAAATCCTATGTGTGGTTCAGGTACAGTAGCTATCGAGGCCGCATTAATTGCCACAAACACTCGCCCGGGCCTGTTTCGTATGAACTATGCTTTCATGCATCTGAAAGGATACAATGAAGACGTCTATCTGAGCGAAATGGATGAACTGGATAAGAAAATTTCAGATACACCTGAACTTAAAATTATAGCAACAGATTTGAGCCCCCAGGCAATTGAAAACGCTAAAAAGAATGCAAAGGCTGCAGGCGTAGCTGATCTTATAGATTTTTCTGTTTGCGATTTTGCTTCTACTAAAGTGCCGCAAGGTGCTGGGGTTGTATACATGAACCCTGAATATGGTGAACGCCTTGGCGACGAATCTGAACTGGAGGAAGTATATGCTCGCATAGGCGATTTTATGAAGCAGAAATGCAAAGGCTACTTTGGCTATGTTTTTACGGGCAACCTTGACCTGGCAAAAAAGATAGGCTTAAAAGCAAAACGCAGGATCGAGTTTTATAACAGTACAATAGACTGCCGCTTACTTGAATATGAACTGTATGAAGGAAGCAGGGAGAAAAAGACAGATGCTCTTATTTAGATAATACTCTTATTTCTACTCTGCGGTTTTTATTTTCCTGCTCTTCATTTTTTTCAGGCATAAAGAGTGGTTTCAATATACCGAAACCCTTATAGATCATTCTGTCGGCTGAAATGCCCTTGCTAAGAAGGTATTCATATACAGTCCTGGCGCGGTTTAGCGATAGATGGAAATCTTCGCTGTCGTAATCATAACCATCACTATTTCCGGGTGGCAGGCAGCAGATGTGTCCCTCAATGCCTATTTTCAGTTGAGGATTTTCCTTCATTGTATTATAGAGTTTATATAACTCACCCCATGAAACTTCGCGCACTTTATGGCTACCAGGTTCAAAGTACAGGTTTTCTAAAGTGATAGTGGTATTCTGCTTGATCTTGCTGATGTCTATTTGCGGAAGTCCTGGCTTTGTGGCATCTACGATTGCAGGCTTTTTGGGTGGTTCTTTGATACCTCCCGATATTATGTCTACGCGCCTGTCGGTAATATACCCAGCTGTACCATTCAAAACTTCTCTTGTTATTTCACCTTTGCCTATTACTACCTGTATATCCTTTTCGCCAATGCCCATTTTCATAAGATATTGCTGTACTGTTTTCGCTCTGTTTTCTGATAGTGAAATATTCGATTGCTCACTGCCCAGGTAATCCGCATAGCCAATTATGGCTAGCTTCTTGCCGGGCTCCAATATTTCGAAATAGATTGCTGAATCTATTGTTTGTTTAGAAACTGTATTAAGATTGGATATACCTATATCATAGTACAATTTTAGCGTATCCTTTTGGGCATATATGCTATTGATAAATAGGGTAAGAAATCCAAGTATGATAAATAGGAATTTCATGTTTACAGCGTTCTGTTAAGTAAATTAGGCAATTGACTGATAATCATATTTAGTTCTTGCAGGGATTTATAGGGTGATATAGTTACGCCAGAACGGCATAATGCTTAATATACACCTGTAATATATTCAGTCCTGTGTACGTTATTACGACACTATGGCTTAACAGATTAAAAATTATGACATAATATCTTGTTTGAAATTTTGGAACATTTTTTATGCCTGTATAAACACAACACCATAACATGAATCTGAACAATTTCACAATAAAAGCGCAGGAAATACTGCAACAAGCGCAGCAAGCTGCATTTAATAATCAAAACCCGAATATTGAAACTGCGCATATGCTGCAGGCATTACTCGATGATAATGACGGCCCCATTAGCTATCTTTTAAAGAAGAATAATGTCAATATTTCTTTTGTAGAAAATAAGCTTACAGAACAAATCAACAGGCTGCCTAAAATACAAAATGGTGAGCCGGCACAAACTATCAGCCGAGAACTGAATAACGTCATACTAAAATCGGGAAGCATTCTAAAAGAGTTTAAAGATGAATTCATAACGCAAGAGCACCTTTTAATAGGTTTACTGCAGGGAAATGATGAAACCTCGAAGCTGTTAAAAGATGCAGGCCTTACCGAAAAGGGTTTGATAGCTGCCATTAAAGAGCTGCGTAAGGGTAATACAGTGAACTCGCAAACTTCAGAGCAGCAATTTAATTCGCTGCAACGCTATGCTAAAAACCTGAACGATGCAGCAACAAACGGCAAGCTCGATCCTGTTATTGGTCGCGATGAAGAGATACGCCGTACACTACATATACTATCCCGCCGTTCTAAGAACAACCCAATACTTGTAGGTGAGCCTGGTGTGGGTAAAACAGCCATAGTTGAAGGCTTGGCCCACCGCATTATAAATGGAGATGTACCGGACAATCTGAAGTCAAAGATCATTTTTGCATTAGATATGGGTGCACTAATGGCAGGTGCTAAATACCGTGGCGAGTTTGAAGAACGCCTTAAGGCAGTGGTAAAAGAAGTACAGGAAAGCAACGGTGAGATAATCTTGTTTATAGATGAGATACATACACTAATAGGTGCGGGAGCTATGGAAGGAGCTATGGATGCGGCAAATATTTTGAAGCCGGCTTTGGCCCGTGGCGAACTGCGTGCAATCGGCGCTACTACTTTGAACGAATATCAAAAATATTTTGAGAAAGACAAAGCGTTGGAACGCCGTTTTCAGAAAGTATTTGTTGATGAGCCTACGCCCGAAGATGCAATATCAATACTTCGTGGCTTGAAAGACAGGTATGAAAATCACCACCAGGTGCGTATAAAAGATGAAGCAATAATAGCTGCAGTTGAACTATCGCATAGGTATATTACTGATAGGTTTCTGCCCGATAAGGCAATTGACTTGATAGACGAAAGCGCGGCAAAGCTGAAGTTGGAGATGAATTCCATGCCGGAGGAACTGGATGAGCTGGAACGCCGTATCCGCCAGTTGGAAATTGAGCGGGAGGCTATCAAGCGTGAAAATGATGAGGATAAACTTAAATCTTTAAATCAGGACATCTCATTGCTGAATGTTCAGCGCGATACATTAAAAGCTAAGTGGCTGGAAGAAAAAGAACTGGTTGATAAGATCAATAAAGCCAAAAGCAATATTGAGCAACTGAAACAAGAGGCTGAAAAAGCTGAACGGGATGGCGACTATGGCCGTGTTGCTGAAATACGTTATGGCAAAATACAGCAGGAAGAAGCTGCTATGCAAGAGTCTGGCAAGCAGCTGGACGAAATGGATGGCCAACATAAACGCTTGCTGAAGGAAGAGGTAGATGCTGAAGACATTGCAGAAAATGTAGCCAAAGCAACAGGCATACCGGTACAGCGTATGTTGCAAAGTGAGCGTGAAAAACTTCTGAACCTGGAAGATGAACTACATAAACGTGTTATTGGGCAAGACGAAGCTATTTCAGCTGTAGCAGATGCTATTCGTCGTGGCCGTGCCGGCTTGCAGGATCCGCGTCGCCCTATCGGTTCCTTCATCTTTCTGGGTACAACCGGGGTTGGTAAAACTGAATTGGCTAAAGCCCTGGCCGAAGTATTGTTTGATGATGATAGTATGATGACGCGTATAGATATGAGTGAGTACCAGGAAAAGCATAGTGTAAGCAGGTTGGTTGGTGCACCTCCGGGATATGTGGGCTATGAAGAAGGAGGACAACTTACGGAGGCAGTGCGTCGCAAACCTTACTCGGTGGTTTTGCTCGATGAGATTGAGAAAGCCCATCCGGATACATTCAACGTGTTATTGCAAGTATTAGATGATGGCCGCCTTACCGACAATAAGGGCAGGGTGGTAAACTTTAAGAATACCATCATCATTATGACCAGCAATATGGGTAGCCATATTATACAGGAAAATTTTGCAGAGCTGGAGGGCAGGAATATTGATGATGTTGTAGAGGCTACTAAAGAGCAGGTAATGGATCTTTTAAAGCAGTCAATGCGTCCCGAATTTCTTAACAGGGTTGATGATGTGATCATGTTCCATCCATTAATGAGGAAAGAGATAAAAGGTATCATCCGTATACAGTTGCAGAACCTGCAGCAGCAGTTGGCGCAACAGAATATTGACCTGCAGTTTACTGATTATGCCCTTAATTACCTTTCAGAGCGTGGTTTCGACCCACAATATGGTGCAAGGCCACTTAAGCGCATAATACAGAAAGACATAATAAATCTGCTGAGTAAAAAAATAATAGCTGGCGATATAGATAAATCTAAGCCTGTACTCATAGATGTTTTTGATGGTGTGGTAGTGATAAGGAATGATAAAGTAGAAGAATAATAGTTGGTTAGTTTGGTTAAAAAGGTGCCTTTATGGGCGCCTTTTTATTTTATATTTGGGCTTATTCTACCGTATGCGCACAATATTTTGCTTGCTTGTTTCCAATTGTTTTATGACCTATGCCTGGTACGGCCACTTGAGAAAAGGAGCTACGGATACGCCACTCTTTAAGCTTATACTTATAAGCTGGGGCATCGCTTTTTTCGAGTACCTGTTCATGGTGCCGGCTAATAATCGCTTTGGTTTAAAGGAAGGCTATACGCCATTTCAGCTTAAAACCATTCAGGAGGTTATATCATTAGTAGTATTCTGTGTGTTTGCTATTTTCTTTCTAAAGGAACCCTTCCGGTGGAACTATGCTGTAGCTTTTGCATTAATAGTAGGTGCTGTCTACTTTATGTTTCTTCCTTCGCGTTAGGATCTAACCTTAAAGTACGTAGCTTGGGGGCCCTAAAATAGGTGCCGATTACAACAAGCACCGTCATTATGCCGCCAAATACTACGGCCGGCACAGTACCCATCCATTTGGCGGTAAGGCCACTCTCAAGTGCACCTAGCTCGTTCGATGAACTGATGAACATGGTATTTACAGATGCTACCCGCCCGCGCATCTCATCAGGGGTGTAGAGTTGAAGTATAGTACCGCGTATCACAACACTCACCGAATCAAATAGTCCACCCAATAACAGCATCAGAAACGACAGTATAAAACTGGTGGATAAGCCGAATACAATAGTTGTTATACCAAACAGGCCAATACTAAGCAGCAGTTTTACACCTGCTTTGGTCTTTAGCGGGATAAATGACAATATCAGCAGGCAAATTATTGCACCTATGCCAGGTGCTGCGCGTAGCCATCCATAGCCTACTTCGCCTACTTTCAGTATATCATCGGCATACACCGGTAGCAACGCCACGGCACCACCAAATAACACGGCAAACATATCCAGCGCCAGCGCAGCTAGTATTAATTGTGTGCTGAAAACAAACTTCAAGCCGCTACCCAGGCTTTTTAATATGGGCTCTTTGGTTTTCTTCATTACCGGCTGTCTGGGTATCATGATAATAGCTATCAGTGATACTATTTGTATTAACCCAACACTAAGCAGGCTTATCGAAAATCCGCTCATTGCTATCATTGCCCCACCTAATAATGGCCCAATTACAGCGCCTAATTGCCATGCAGTACTGCTCCAGGTAGTAGCGTTGGCATACAGGCGCTTGGGTACCAGCATTCCCAGCAGGGCAAAATTAGACGGGCTGAGGAAAGCCCTTAGAGTTCCCCCAAGAAATACACCGCCATATATAAGCCAGGTAGTAAGGGTTATACCAGCCGCTTTCTGAAAGCTCTCAAAGGATAATATTGTATAAAAACCTGAAAGTAAAAGATAGCCGATAATGCATTTCAGCAATAAGCCTTTTTTCTCTCTTTGGTCAACAAACGGCCCTGATAGTAGCGAGAAGCCGAAAGCCGGGATAACCTCCCAAAGGCCAAGCATTCCCAGCGATAATTCATCCTTAGTGATACGATATACCATATAGCTGACTATAGCCATTTGCATGTTTAGCGACATGATAAGGGTAAAACGAAGCAGCAAATAGTTTCTAAACCTGGGATAGTTGAGGGTCTTGTTCTTAAGCAGGAAAGATAGTGCCGGTTGCAAGCTATATGTTTAGAACCAAAATTATTATTTAATACCCGATAATATTAGCTGATTTTACACCCAACCGCTAAATTTGCCTATCGAATGAATAATATCGGGCAGATCATTACCACAAGTATTACGCAGTCCTTTCATGAGCTTAGGGCTAATAAACTGCGTACTTTCCTTTCTTTGCTGGGTATTACTATTGGTATCTTTTGTATCATAGCCGTGCTTACAGTGCTTGATAGTATGAAGAATAATATCCGCAAGGAAATGTCTTCGCTGGGAAGTGATGTACTTTATGTTAATCGCTGGCCATGGATGGATGAAGGGGGGGAATATAAGTGGTGGGAATTTTGGCGAAGGCCAAGCATGGGCCCTGCGGAACTCACCGCTGTAAACAAGTTGCCTAATGTAGCTTTTGCCACCCTGTGCTTTACTAACCGCGACATGACCATCAAGCACCAGGATCAGGAGCTAGGCAGTGTAAAAGGTTATGCAGTTACTACCAATTTTGATCAGATACAGAATATAGAAATTGCTAACGGCCGGTATTTGTCTAATTCTGAACTGGATGGTACAAGCAACTCGGTAGTAATTGGCGATGAACTCTATAAAGAGTTGTTTCCCGGAGGGGTGAGTGCTATAGGCAAGAACATCTTTTTCCTGGGCAGGCAGTTTAACGTAATAGGAGTAATGAAGAAGGTTGGGCAGAATATGGCCGGTTTTGATTTTGACAATGGTATTATTTACTCCTATAATACCGCAGCTTCTTTGCTCGACGTTAGTTCGCTTAACTACGATCCTGTACTTATTGTTAAGGCTGCCAATGGGAAAGACCTGGAGGAAGTAAAATATGAAGTTGAAGGTGCATTACGCAGTATACGGAAAGTAAAGCCGGGACAGGCAAACGATTTTGCGATGAACCGCCTGAGCCAGATATCTGAAAGGCTTGACCTTATATTTGGAACCATCAATATGATCGGTTTTGTGATAGGGGCGTTTTCATTAGTGGTAGGTGCATTTGGTATTGCTAATATTATGTTCGTAACCGTAAAAGAGCGTACTCGTATCATAGGCCTGAAAAAAGCCATAGGTGCAAGAAAAAGCAGCATTCTTATGGAATTCCTGGTTGAGGCAGTTACGCTGTGTTTAGCAGGAGGTATCATTGGTATCGGTACAGTGTTATTGTTAAGCCTGGCGCTTACATATGGTGCAGATTTCCCCGTAACATTATCTCTTAAAAATTTTACAATTGGCATTAGTATATCGGCAGTGGTAGGCATATTGGCAGGCTTTATACCTGCACGTTCAGCCTCCCGCCTCGATCCTGTTGTTGCCATACGTTCAAACTAATTTATATGGCCAAAGAGCGCATACTTATTTTAGATAAAGAAAGGATAGGGTACAAGTTGCAACGCATGGCTTACCAGGTATGGGAGCATAACAGTAAGGCTGACAGCGTTACACTTATTGGGGTAGAAGGCAGTGGACTAGCCGTTGCTAAAGATCTTGCTAACCGAATCAGCCAAATAAGTCCGCTTAAAGTAGATGTATTGAGCATAGCACTGAATAAAAAGAAACCGCTCTCTAAGGAGATTAAAGTATCTCAAGACCTAACCGGCCGCTCTGTTGTGTTGGTTGATGATGTGGCCAATTCCGGAAAAACCCTTTTGTATGCATTACGCCCCCTGCTCGATTATGAATTGAAAAGCATACAGGTAGCGGTATTGGTTGACAGAAAACATAAATCATTTCCTGTATCGCCCGATATAGTTGGCCATTCGATTGCAACTACCTTGCACGAGCATATTGAAGTAGAAACAAATGGCGAAAGTATAGAAGCAGCATATTTACAATAGCATAAACACACAAAAATATAAATGTCTTTTACATTAGTAATACATGGAGGTGCAGGAAATATTACCCCTGCAATGATGACCAAAGAACAGGAACAAGAATATAATGATGGCCTTAAACTTGCATTGGACGCAGGGTACAAGATATTGGAAAAAGGCGGCGTTGCAATGGAAGCTGTAATAGCAGCAATAACAGAATTAGAGAACAATCCTATTTTTAATGCAGGCCGTGGATCGGTATTTACTAAAAAGGGTATACACGAAATGGACGCTGCAGTAATGGATGGGCAAACTTTAGCCGCTGGTGCGGTAGCAGGTGTTCGTAATATTAAAAACCCTATAAAGCTGGCCAATGAAGTAATGCTACATTCAGGACATGTTTTCCTTAGTGGTAATGGAGCCAGTGAATTTGCTCTAACGCGTGGTATCGAGCAAGCTACCGACGAATACTTCTTCAACAAAATGCGCTACGACCAGTGGGTGAAGATACGTGATAGCAACTTTACACAGTTGGATCATGAAGGTGATAACCTTAAAGGTGCAACAGCTTCAAACCCCGACTATAAGTTTGGTACAGTAGGCGCCGTAGCATGCGATAGCCAGGGTAACCTGGCCGCAGGCACATCAACCGGCGGCATGACCAATAAGCGCTTTGGCAGGATAGGGGACAGTCCTGTAATAGGTGCAGGTACATATGCCAACAATGCTACCTGTGCCATATCATGCACAGGGCATGGCGAATACTTTTTGCGTGCGGTAGTGGCGCATGATATTTCTTGCCTTATGGAATACAAAGGGCTTTCTTTAAAAGAAGCCTGCGATGTAGTGATAAAAGATAAACTGGTGAAAATGGGCGGTGAAGGTGGCCTGATAGCGGTTGATGCAAAAGGCAATTTTGATTTCTGCTTTAATTCTAATGGTATGTACCGTGCCATGCGCAATAGCGATGGTAAAGAAGAGGTAGCCTACTACAAATAACCTAAGAAGACAAAAGAGGCTGATGATTTTGACCCTGCTTCGCTTGATGAATTAGTGCATTCGGATAGACAAGCAATTGTGAACGAACACATCTTTGGAAGGAAACAATAAAGCCACTCATTTTGAGTGGCTTTATTGTTTCAGTTATATTCTGCCTTTTTCGTAGGTCAATTGTTTGAAGTATTCTACATCTTTCAGCAGGCTTTTCTTTTTCAGTTGCAGCTTAATGAAAGCGGTAAGCGACGACAGTGGTGACAGTACAAATATTGCCGTCAGCAGCAGGCGCATGAACATCTTCACCCTGCCAGCGCGGTTCGGGTCGCCAGGACCGCCTTTTTCGCGTATGAACTTAGCCCAGTAACGGAAGTTTTTGATACCGCGTTGTTCCAGCAACACCAGTCCGGGATTTAGCTGTATAGCTCCATTGCTCAACAGGCTGTTTTGCAGGCTGTCTAATTTACCATTAATAAGATGCTCATATATCGGTAAACCAAAACGTTTAGCGCCTTTTATGTCTTTGTCTTGTACACCGGCTGCAGGCAGCAGGCCAGACGCTTCTTTTTGGCCGGTAAAGTTCCAGCGGATGATGGTAAGTAATGATATCAGGTTGGTATAACTATCCTGCAACACAATGTTACCTACCAGATTAGCACCAACATTTATTAGTTCTTCTTTTACCTTTTCCTGCCCATGTAGCCACATATTTCGGCAGCCAACTATCGTTACTACAGGCTTGCCCTTCATCACCTGTGCATATTTACTTTTCAAAAAAGAGGTAGTAGGTTGCGATGGATTCAGGAACCAGGGCTGATAGCCAAATATCACCAGGTCATAATCCTTATTCATCACACTATCGGGCAATGGTTTTATTACCGATGGTATCCGCTCAACCGTTTCAGGCATCGCGTCAAAGAACTGCATTGCCGTCCAAGGGAATGGGAATGGCTTTTCCATTTCGATCTCAGCAAAGTCTATCTCTGCTTTATTCTTTATATCAAGCAACGTATTGTCAAGAATATCCCTTAACTGTCCCGATTGCGAGAAGTAAAC
>JAEZIL010000209.1 GCA_023436685.1 Bacteroidota bacterium
CACCCATCCATTGCTGTTGCCACTAAATGCCCATTGGCCATCCACCAGCGTATCGTTCTTCCCATAGAAGTTGTCGGTATGTATGCCGGGCCCGCCAAATCCGCCGGGATCGTCGGCATTACAGCTGTCCAGCACGTTTTGCCAGTTAGTACCCCCATCGTACGAGAACTCAACTATACCTCCGTCGCGGCCGCTGGTAGTTTCGTATTTATGCCTGAATGAGATGATGGTATTCATGCCATAGCTGGCGGTAACGGTGAACCAGTCGTTGGCATTGGTAGGGTAAGTGTCAGCAGTGTCCGTCATAATAGCATAGCTGTTGCCGGTGCCTGTTGCAAAGTAGGTCTTTGAAGTAGTGCCGATGTCCCAAAGCATGGCGCCTGTGGTGTCCAGATGGCCAAAGGTAGAGCCCTGCAACGAGTCCGTAGGTTCAAAGCTGAACTCCAGCGAATCAGCCGGAGTGCCATCCCATATAGCAGGCATTTGAGCCCATCCTGGTGTTGTCGCTAATAGCAGTAAAGGAATAATGAGTAATGGTTTAAGCATAGGTTGTTAGTTTGATTATAACGAAGGTAATTGTAATATGTTACCGTTCGGTTTTTACTTGTCAGGCAACTGTAATATGAAAATTAAAAAGAGATGAAAATCATAAAGGCCGGTAGAAACCGGCCTCAGAAATCTAGAATTGATTACCCATTACAATCTTAAAAGTCAATATCTTATCCGTTTAATTGACCATTTGCATTGCTGCATACACCACATAAGACTATCACCGTAGAAAATTGGTTGGTAAACTTCACAAAAAAATATTCGTTATGACAATAGTAATAGGCAGATAAGATTTGCAATTGCCTGTATTTACATTAATTTTGCCCGCGTCTTAAAACAAAAATTTTAGCTCATGGCTGTTTTGGTAAATAAAAATTCAAAAGTTATTGTTCAGGGTTTCACTGGTACGGAAGGTACCTTCCATGCTACCCAAATGATAGAATATGGTACTAATGTAGTAGGTGGTGTAACACCCGGAAAAGGTGGCCAGCAACATTTGGAACGCCCTGTATTCAATACCGTGCATGAAGCTGTTGCCAAAACAGGTGCTGATGTGTCTATCATCTTCGTGCCTCCTGCATTTGCAGCAGATTCTATTATGGAAGCTGCTGAAGCCGGTATCAAAGTGATCATTTGTATCACAGAAGGTATTCCGGTACAGGATATGGTGAAAGCACGCGAGTTCATAAAAGGTAAAGATTGCCGCCTGATAGGCCCTAACTGCCCAGGTGTTATCACTGCAGGCGAGGCTAAAGTAGGTATCATGCCGGGCTTCGTATTCAAGCCGGGTCGTATCGGTATCGTATCCAAATCGGGTACGCTTACATACGAGGCTGCCGACCAAACTGTAAAAGCAGGTATGGGTATTTCTACCGCTATAGGTATTGGTGGCGATCCTATTATAGGTACAACTACACGCGAAGCTGTGGAACTGCTGATGAACGATCCTGAAACCGATGGTATCATCATGATAGGTGAAATAGGTGGTAATATGGAAGCTGAAGCTGCACAATGGCTGAAAGCGAATATGCGCAAGCCGGTTGTAGGTTTCATCGCGGGTCAAACAGCGCCTCCGGGCCGCCGTATGGGCCACGCAGGTGCTATCATTGGTGGTGCCGATGATACTGCTGCTGCTAAAATGAAGATCATGGGAGAATGTGGTATCCATGTAGTGGAAAGCCCTGCGAACATTGGTAAAACAATGGCAGAAGCTATCAACAAGAAGATGGTGGCTGCAAACTAGTAATAAGCTTATACAAATAATAAGGCTCCTCAACTGAGGAGCCTTATTGCATTATAGAGATAGGTTTACTTCTGTTCGAACAGTTGAACCTTGCTGAAGCTGCCGTTAGTTATTGTCACAGAGTCTGATTTATCGAAGGTGCTCTTATCATTATTGTACTTGTACAAGGTTGCCGAAAAACTACCTGTCAGTTTGAAATCAGTAGAGAAATCGCTAATACTCAGGTTGCCTTTCTCTGCCATATACATATCGTTGTTTTCTTTGAAGTAGTAGATGCGTGCATTATTCATCTTGCGTATGTCGGTAACGGTATAGCTGCCCGTCTTCTGTCCAAATATATCAATAGACAATTGCTTTGCCCCTTCTTCATACTTTACAAATATGAAAGTATCGGCAAATACATACCCGCTGCCACTTTTCGATATATCGGCACCATCCATCGTAAAGCAGATGTTCCCTTCTTTACAAGTATTGGTGTTATTCCCATTATTATTAGGTGTAGTGGGAGTTGTTGTCTCGTCTTTTTTGCAGGCAGTGAATATAGCGGTGCTAAACGCGAGTATCAGTAGCTTTTTCATAAGTAAGTGATTTAACACAAAGCTACCTGCCAATGAAACCCAAGCGTATACACCGGGAAGGGTAAATTGCTACCCGTGGCAGTACGGATAGTGCTACGCTTGCAACCAGTTAATGGCAGCCTCTACACAGCGTTCCCCATCTATAGCGGCTGATACAATACCGCCGGCATAACCTGCGCCTTCAGCACATGGGTACAACCCCTTTACCTGTGTGTGCTGTAGCGTTTCTTTATGGCGGGGTATGCGCACTGGCGAGCTGGTGCGCGATTCAGTGCCTACCAGTATAGCCTCATTGGTATAGTAGCCCTTCATCTTTTTGCCAAAGTCAACCACAGCTTTCTTCAGCGCGTCGTTTATTTCTTTAGGCAATACATCTTTGATAGCTGCGCTATGTATGCCGGGTAGGTAAGAACAGCTGGGCAGGGTAGAAGATACTTTATTGTTCGTAAAATCCACCATACGTTGGGCAGGTGCAACGAGGTTGCCGCCACCTATTGCAAATGCTCTCTGCTCTACCATTTGTTGATATTGCATGCCGGCTAATGGCCCTGTAAAACCATACTGTGCGTAATCCTTCATATCAACGGCTACTACTGTGCCAGAGTTGGCGTATGGATTGTTGCGCTTTGATGGCGACCAGCCATTCACTACTACTTCGCCGGGGTTGGTAGATGCCGGGGCTATAATACCACCGGGACACATGCAAAATGAGAATACGCCACGGCCATACTCTTGTGCCACTACCGAATAGCTGGCAGGTGGCAAGTGTTCATCACGTATTTCGCAACGGTATTGTATGCTGTCGATAAGCGCTTGCGGATGTTCTATACGTACACCCAAGGCAAATGGTTTGGCTTCTATCTCAATGCCTTTGTAATGTAGCAAGGCGAATATATCCCGGGCTGAATGGCCTGTAGCCAGTATCACCACTTTAGCATCGAAAGTTGTACCAGCGGCTGTTTTCACAGCTTTAATATAGTCGCCATCCAGCACTATATCGGTCAGCTTCATATCGAAATGCACTTCTCCACCGCATTCTACTATGGCTTCACGCATGGCTGTAATGATATGTGGCAGCTTGTTGGTGCCAATGTGTGGATGTGCTTCGTACGTTATCCTTCTGTCGGCACCAAAGTGCTCGAATAGTTGCAATATGCGCTGCACATTGCCGCGTTTGGTAGAGCGTGTGTATAGTTTGCCATCGCTATAAGTACCAGCACCACCTTCGCCAAAGCAGTAGTTCGATTCGGGGTTTACAATGCCTTCTTTGTTCATGGCGGCAAGATCCCGCCTGCGGCTGCGCACATCTTTACCGCGCTCCAGCACAACAGGCTTGTAACCCAGTGATATGGCTCGTAATGCCGCAAATAAACCTGCAGGACCGGCACCTACTATTAACACCGATGGTGCGTTGCGTACATCTCTCAATTCGGGATCGAAAGCTGGAAGCTCTTTTACTGCTTCATTAATAAAAACCTCCAGTTGCAATACCATCTTAGCCTGCCGCGAGCGGGCGTCTATCGATTGGCGCAATACATGGAAACCTGTTATTGTCTTCAGGCTGATACCTGTTTCTTCGGCTATGCAGTTCCTGATAGCCCTCTCGTTTTCAGCCATAGCGGGCGCTATAGCAATAGTAATGTTCTGTATCATACGCGTTAGGTTTTTATCCTAAAAGCTATTGTTAAAATGCCCGGCTAGCTACCGGGCATTGTTTTATTTTTTGTTCTTATAAGCTTCTTTTACTTTATCAAGGTGGTTTACAAACTTCGCCACATTAGGGTCGTAAGGGTAGCCTTCTTCTGCCAGTTTATTTCCATCTTCATCTACATAGAAATAAAAAGGCTGTGAGTTAGAATTGAATTGTGATGCTTGTATGTCTTCATTCAGGTCGCCAAGGGTAACCACCTGGGCGCCTAGTGCCTTAGAATAATATTGCTCTTCTTTAGGCAGATCTATTTTATCGTAATCGCAGTACAGCGATGCTACAATAAAGTCTTCCTTCAACCTCTTAGCTACTTCCGGTTTCGACCATACCTGCGATTCCATTTTACGGCAGTTAACACAGTTAATACCTGTAAAATCGAGCATCACAGGTTTTTTCAACACCTTAGCTGCAGCTAACGCTTCTTTATAATCGAAATAAGTAACCAGCCCCAGGTTTTTTACCACCGGCGGCTCGTATATCATCATCTCGGCCACATATTTTTTAGGTGCTACCTCGCTGTTGGCGCCATCACCATGCGATGAAGAACCGCCACCACTTCCGCTGTTC
>JAEZIL010000050.1 GCA_023436685.1 Bacteroidota bacterium
ACCTACAGCTATCAACGCAAAATAGAGAGGCGGGTTATCCTCGTAATAAAAATCACCGTCACTTGTTGGTATTTTCACTCTCATTTGTAAGTCCATAAGATAGGCAATAAGCAGGCCTGCACCCGAACCTATAAGTAATAACCCGTATTTAAGACTAAAAAATGGCTTAGGTTTAGCTTCTTCTGTATTACGAGGATTAATACCTCTTTCTATTAAAGCCATATTTTCTTTATTGCGCAGGTAAACAATGGCGAAAATGGTAGCCGATGTACATATAAAGCAGGTAAGTGGTATGAGTATTTCTGGTCCCGACATAATTTTCTGTTTTAAAAGTTAGTTATTTGTGTGTCGATCGATGCAAGTATGACGCAGATGCAATGAAATAAGTTACAACCTATAAAAATATTTTTCCCCTGTAACCTTTTTGCTAAAGGTTTCGTCTATAATAAAAATGCAGCAACACGATACTGATATCATAGCCATGGTATTGAACGGGCAAAAAGACGCCTTTTCGGTACTGGTGCAACGGTACCAGCAATATGTGTTTACACTTGCCTTGAGGTACGTAAATAACAACCGGCAAGATGCAGAAGAGCTGGCTCAGGATGTTTTTATTAAGGCCTATCGCTTCCTGGGCGATTTCAAGCAAACCAGCAAATTCAGCACATGGCTATATACTATTGTACACACAACGGCTATTTCGCATTTGCGTAAGCAAAAGAATAGCGAAATATCTATTGAAGAAGACATGCTTACCTACCTATCGGACAATAAAACACAGCATACCCTCTACAATACAGCCGAAAAACGCTCGGTAAAGGATCAGTTGAACAAAGCTATTGCTCAATTGAATGCGGATGAAGCAAGGGTAATATACCTTTTTTATCAGGCGGAACAAAGCATTGACGAAATAAGCCTGATTACCAATATGAGCAACAGCTTAGTGAAGGTAAAGTTATTCAGGGCCAGGCAGAAGCTAAAAAGCATATTGACCCAACAATTAACACACGAACTAAAAGACCTTTGAAACGAATTATATAATTTTATAACTGCTTTATGGAAATGCGCGAAGATGATATAGAACTTTTGTGGCGCTACATTGATGGCCAATGCAGCCAGGAAGAGCAATTGCAGGTAACGGAACTGCTTACAGTCAATGCGCGCTGGAAGCAAGCGTACGATGAAATAATGTCGTTTAACCAAATCCTATATCAACCTACAGACCTGGAACAACCCTCTATGCGTTTTACCAAAAACGTAATGGATGCAGTACAAACCGAGGCTTTTGCCCGTAAAAAATACAGCAGTCAAAAGCTTATTTGGATATTCAGCATCATGATAGCTGCACTAACCATTGTATTAGTTATTGCCGGCATTACCAATATAGACTGGACGTCTGGTAAATCTCTTTATAGTTTTAAGCAAGTGACAATTGACCGTAAGAGTATCGTATTTACAACACTTGCAGTAAATACCATCTTAATACTGGTGCTGATAGATGTTTTGCTGAAACGGAATCATTCTGCTAACAACTAAAGACGCTTAAGCAAATCAAGATCAAGGTCTTCTAAAGTACTTAGTTTAGAATCGGCCAATGCAAAGCGCGGGTCGTCAAAATGTAGTTCATCAGGCACCACCAGCACCTTCATGCGGGCTGCTTTTCCAGCTATCATCCCATTTACCGAGTCCTCCAGTACCAGGCAGTTTATAGGCAACGCACCTAAAGACTGGGCGCAATGAAGAAATACGGCCGGATGCGGTTTACCTAGTTCCACCACATCGGCCGATGTAATGCAATGAAAATAATCTTTGATACCAAAATGCTCCACTAATGTATCTATCATGCGTGCCGGCGAAGATGAGGCCAGCCCTATTTTATAATTATTAGCCTGCAAAAGCTCTAGCACCTTTATCACCCCCGGTAATACACTGCCATGCTTTTTAGAAGCACTAATAATATCATCCAATATTTCTTCAGCCACATCATTATGCGAAGCACCCTCCCACGGAAACCGGATAGACCAGTGCTCGGTCACCTCGTATATACGCAGTCCAGTTGTTTCTTTAAATTTTTCACGGGTTATAGGTATTCTATGTTTTTCGGCAATACGCAACATGCTTTCGCCCCACAAAGGCTCTGTATCCAGCAACAGGCCGTCCATATCAAACAAAACTGTATCTATCATAGAATTCTAATTCCGTGGCAAATATCTGCTAACGGGTGAAATTATGGGTGAAAAATATCTGTTAACCTTATTTAACTAAGCAGTTTCAAACTGCAAAGACTAATTTTGGTTTCCTTAAATCAAACATATCTATATGAAGCGTAATGCTTTTTGGAGCTTGCTCATCGGCGCATCTGTACTTGCAACAAGTGCAAAAGCCGAAAGCAACATCAAATTTACTGAATACGACCTGCCCAATGGCTTGCACGTTATCCTGCATGAAGACCACGCTACACCTATAGTAGCAGTATCCATTATGTATCATGTAGGCTCTAAAAACGAAGATCCGCAACGCACCGGCTTTGCACACTTTTTCGAGCATCTTTTGTTTGAAGGAAGCGATAACATAAAGCGTGGCGAGTATATGAAACTGATACAAGCCGCGGGTGGCCAGCTAAATGCAAATACTTCACAAGACCGCACTTTTTATTATGAAGTATTACCTTCTAACCAATTGGAGCTTGCCTTGTGGATGGAGGCCGAGCGTATGAATTATGCTAAAATAGATACTACCGGAGTGGAAACACAACGCAAAGTGGTGAAGGAAGAAAAGAAACAACGCTACGACAATACACCTTATGGCCAATTGCTGAATGTAGTATATGAAAATGCGTATACCAAACATCCTTACCGTTGGTCGCCTATAGGTAAGGAACAATATATAAACGAAGCTAAGCTGAGTGAGTTTATGGATTTCTACCGCACATTCTATGTGCCCAATAATGCCACAATGGTTATTGGTGGAGATATAGATATTGAGCAAACAAAAGCTTATATCAATAAATATTTTGGCGCTATACCAAAGGGCACTAAGCCTATACCCCGCCCCACCGAGGTTGAGCCACAACAAACACAAGAGAAACGTGTTGAATTTTATGATAACATTCAATTGCCAGCAGTAATAGTGGCCTATCACACCCCGGAGATGGGTACCGATGACTGGTATGCGTTGCAAATGCTTTCGCAAATGCTTTCACAGGGCAAAAGCTCGCGCTTTAGCAAAGAGATAAAGGAGAAACAACAAAAAGCACTTGAAGTAGGCGCCTTTATGATACCTAATGAAGATCCGGGTGTAATGTTCATGTTTGGCATTACCAATGCAGGTATTAAACCTGCAGATCTTGAAAGAGCTATGCTGGATGAAGTAGAAAAAGTAAAAAACGGAACTATCAGCAATGAAGAGTATCAAAAGCTTATTAACCAGGCCGAAAACGATTTCATTTCACAAAACCAGCGTGTATTAGGCGTAGTTGAGAACCTGGCTACATACCATACTTTCCTTGGCAATGCCAATCTTATCAATACCGAGCTGGAACGGTACAGAAAAGTAACTAAAGAAGACTTGAAGCGTGTAGCTAATAAATATTGCACCAAAGAAAACAGGCTGGTTGTTTATTATCTACCAAAATCTGAACAAAAGAAAGGTTAATCTATTCAACACAACAAGCTTCAAATTCATATAAAATGAAAAAACTCACTTTATCCATATTATCGCTCACAATTGCAGCCGCTACATGGGCGCAAACATTCGATAGGAGCATACGCCCTAAGCCCGGCCCTGCACCTGAAATAAAACTGGGCAAGACCGAAGACTTTACATTGGCCAACGGCATGCGTGTATTCGTGGTAGAAAACCACAAATTGCCTACAATCGCTGTTAGCATTCAGTTGGATATAAAACCGGAACTACAAGGCAATATGGCCGGCTTGCACGAAATGATGCCCGAACTGCTGACGAGTGGTACCAAAACCCGCAGTAACGATAAGCTTAATGAGGAAATAGACTTTATAGGTGCTAATATCGATGCATCGGACGACGGCCTGTATGGTAGCAGCCTGAAAAAACACCAGGACAAACTACTAACGCTGATGAGCGATATTATCATGAACTCTGACTTTAAACAGGCAGAACTTGACAAGATTAAAAAGCGCACCCTATCTGCACTGGAAGCCGAGGAGAATGAGCCCGATGCTATGTTGAACAACGTAACTGCCGTTATCAACTTTAGCGCTCAGCACCCATATGGGGAGGTACCAACTAAGAAAACTGTAAGCAATGTAAGCCAGGCTGCCGTTCAAAAATATTATAATACTTATTTCCGCCCCAACGTGGCTTACATGGCTATTGTAGGCGATGTTACCGTTGCTGAAATAAAACCTTTGATAGAAAAATACTTCAATGGCTGGCAAAAAGCTGAAGTACCTGTTGCAAAATACAGCAACCCCACTCCTCCTGCCGATACCAGGGTAGCATTTGTGCCGCGCGATGCAGCTGTGCAAAGCGTTATTAATGTAACCTACCCCATAGACCTGGAACATGGCACGCCCGATGTAATTAAGGCTAAAGTTGCCAATTCAATATTGGGTGGTGGTTCTAACGGCCGCCTGTTCCTTAACCTGCGCGAAGCTCACGGTTGGACATACGGCTCTTATTCGGCTATTTCTCAAGATGAATTAAAAGGCAGTTTCAGGGCTTATGCAAAATGCCGCAATGCGGTAAGCGATAGCTCTGTTGCAGAAATGCTGGCAGAAATGCGCCGCATACAAAATGAAAAAGTACCTGCTGATGAGCTGCAGAACCACCTTACTAATATGTCGGGAGCCTTTGCTATCAGCCTTGAAAATCCTCAAACTGTTGCTCAATACGCAATCAATATTGAGCGATACAAAATGCCTAAGGATTATTACCAGAACTACCTGAAAAACCTGAATGCCGTTACCGCAGATGACGTACAGGCTATTGCTAAGAAATACATCAATCCCGAACGCGCCAATATAATTGTAGTGGGCAGCAAAGATGAAGTAGCAAAAACCTTAGCCAAATATACCAAATCAGGCATTGGCTATTACGATAATTACGGGCAACCCATCGCTGAAAAATCAACAGCAGCTGCACCTGCAAACGTAACAGCTAGCGACATAATGAAAAAATATATTACTGCTATTGGTGGCGAAAAAGCTATCACTGGCGTAAAGGATATTAAAATAATAAGCAAGGGCAAGGTACCTATGGGAGACCGTGAAATAGAATTAACTTTAACCGAAGTAAAAAAAGCACCTGCTCAAATGAAATCGGTTGTAGAAGGTATGGGAATGGTTTTCCAGAAAAAGGTTTTCGACGGTACTAACGGATATATTGAAGCCGCCGGCAAGAAAGTTACATTGTCAGGCCCTGAAATAAATTCGGCAAAACAAGAAGCAGATATTTATGCCGATCTGCACCCTGAACAATATAATATTACACGTACCGTGCGGGGCATGGAGCAGGTAAACGGCAGCGATGCTTATATTGTTGATGTAGTAGGCGCTGATAACGCTAAATCAGTTGAATATTATGATGTCAAGACCGGTTTGCTGGTAAAAAAGACAGAAAACGAAACTGATGGACAGGGAAATATGGTTGCTACAAGTACCGAATACAGCAATTATAAAGAAGTAACCGGTACAAATGGTTACAAAATTCCGTTTACAATAAAACAGAATGGCCCCATGCCTATTACTGTAAACGTGGAAATTGTTGAGATAAACAAAGGTATTCCCGCTACCGAATTTAACTAGTCCACCTCTTTGTATTTAAACAAGCCGTGCCATGATGGCGCGGCTTATTTTATTTATATAATCACAATTTGCTTAAGTATCAATATAAGCAATACATAAGCTAGTCATTATTCTTACCTTTGCGCAAACCGAAAATCGGAAATTATGGCAGAGACCCTTGAAAAGGTGATTGAAGAGAACAGGCAAGGCGAAGCATATGCACCCTTTGCAGTTGACCCTAACCAATACAGCAAAAAATTCTATATAGAAAGCTATGGCTGCCAGATGAACTTCAGCGATAGTGAAATAGTAGCCTCTATACTAAATGATAATGGCTTTGGCGCCACCCGCAATTATGAAGAAGCTAACCTCATACTCATAAATACCTGCTCCATACGCGAGAAGGCCGAACAAACAGTTAGAGAGCGGTTGAAAGCTTTCCGTAAGGTAAAACAGCGCAACCCAGGCATGCTGGTAGGTGTACTGGGGTGCATGGCCGAAAGGCTGAAGTCTAAATTTCTGGAAGAAGAAAAACTGGTAGATATAGTGGTAGGGCCTGATGCATACCGAAGCTTACCCGACCTTGTAGAAGAAGCACAGAGCGGCCAGAAAATGGTAAATGTGTTGTTGAGCC
This sequence comes from Bacteroidota bacterium, assembly GCA_023436685.1. Lineage (GTDB taxonomy): Bacteria > Bacteroidota > Bacteroidia > Chitinophagales > Chitinophagaceae > Polluticoccus. The sequence goes on from JAEZIL010000050.1 coordinate 6,397, forward strand.
GCGATGAAACTTACGCCGATATTGCCCCAGTTCGTTTAGATAGTAATGGCGTTAGTGCTTTTGTAAGCATTATGCGCGGTTGTAACAATATGTGTACTTTTTGTGTTGTGCCTTTTACCCGAGGACGTGAGCGCAGCCGCGATGCACAAAGTATAGTAAATGAGTGCCGCGACCTATTTGGAAAAGGATACCGTGAAGTAACTCTGCTGGGTCAAAACGTAGATAGCTACCACTACCAGGTGCAGGATAATGACGCAGTCACCTTTGCCAAACTGCTCGAGATGGTAGCCAATATCTCTCCTCTGCTGCGCGTACGTTTCAGCACTTCGCACCCTAAAGATATTACCGATGATGTGCTGGAAACAATGGCGAAGTACAATAACATTTGCAAATACATACACCTGCCACTGCAGAGCGGCAATACCCGTATTTTGCAATTGATGAACCGCACTTATACGCGTGAGTGGTATTTGAACAAGGTAAAACGCATACGCGAGTATATGCCCGATTGTAGCATCAGTACCGATATCATTACAGGGTTCTGTACCGAAACGGAAGAAGACCACCGGGATACGCTGGATGTGATGGAACAATCGCGCTACGATATGGCCTATATGTTTGCTTACAGCGAACGCCCGGGCACATTGGCAGCGCGCCGTTATAAAGATGACGTACCTGAAGATGTAAAGCAACGCAGGCTATCAGAAGTAATTAAACTATTGAAAAGTCATACAGCCGAAAGCTATAAAGCTGATATAGGTAAAACATTTGAGGTGCTGATAGAAGGCTCCAGCAAGCGCAGCGATCTGGATTGGGCGGGCCGCAATAGTCAAAATAAAGTTGTTGTATTCCCTAAGGAAAACTATAACCTGAATAAATGCGATTATGTACAGGTGCAGATAACGTCTGCTACTTCCGGTACATTGATCGGCAAAATAGCTGATATACAAAAATGATAGACGAGATAAAGAACGAACTATCTAAACTGGAGGAATTGCATCGCATCAAAATATTATATGCGGTCGAGTCAGGCAGCAGAGCCTGGGGCTTTGCTTCAATAGATAGTGACTGGGATGTTCGGTTTATCTATGTTCATCATCCTGACTGGTATTTATCGATAGAAAAGCACAAAGACAATATCGAATTCATTTTACCCAATGATATAGACTTATCGGGTTGGGAGCTGAAGAAAACCTTGGGTTTATTCAAAAAATCAAATCCGCCGCTGCTGGAATGGCTGCGAAGCCCTATTGTATATATGCAGCAGTACGATACTGCCACTTGGGTGCGCGATGCAAGTGCTCAATTTTTCAGCGCCAAATCCTGCATATACCATTACCTGCATATGGCACAAGGTAACTTGGATGCCTATTTTAAGACCGATGAGGTTCGTCTGAAAAAATATTTCTATGTACTTCGCCCCATATTGGCTTGTAGCTGGATAGAGCGCACCGGAGAAATGGCACCAATGGAGTTCGATACCCTGCTGAATGCTGAACCCATCAGCACAGAATTACGCAAGGCAATAGATGAACTGCTTGAACGCAAAAAAAGTGGCGGTGAGTTGAATACAGGCCACCGCATTACTGTTATAGATGATTTTATTGAAGAAAAGATAGCGCATCTGAAAGCTTATCTGCAGCAATATCCTGTTGAACCACAACCAGATGTTGAATTACTCAATTCAATTTTCAGGAATACATTAAAGCAAGCCTGGAATTGACCCTAATTTTTGAACATGGATGTACAAAGTATAAAGAACAGATTTGGTATCATTGGCAACTCAGCTACGCTCAATCATGCGTTGAATACAGCAGCACAAGTGGCCGGTACTGATCTGTCTGTTTTAATAGTAGGTGAAAGTGGCGTGGGTAAAGAGGCCTTCTCAAATATTATACATGCTCTTTCATCGCGCAAGCACAACCCCTTCATTGCGGTTAACTGTGGTGCTATACCCGAAGGCACTATTGATAGTGAACTATTCGGCCATGAAAAAGGCTCATTTACCGGTGCTGTAGATAGTCGTAAAGGATATTTTGAAACGGTGAATGGCGGTACCATTTTTCTTGATGAAATTGGCGAAATGCCATTGGGTACACAAGCTCGCCTATTGCGTGTATTGGAAACCGGCGAATTTATTCGTGTAGGCTCGTCTAAAGTGCAAAAAACAGATGTACGTGTTATTGCAGCTACCAACCGAGACCTGCTGGAGTATACGCAACAGGGAAAGTTTCGAGAAGATTTGTACTACCGCCTTAGCACTGTACCTATACGCGTACCGGCCCTGCGCGACAGGCCGGAAGATATACCACTGCTGTTCAGAAAATTTGCTTCCGATTTTTCAGAACGTTATCGTACTCAATCAGTACAGCTTGATGCCAATGCCCAGCAAATGCTGGTAAGCTACGGCTGGCCGGGCAACGTACGCGAGCTAAAGAATATTGCAGAACAGATATCTGTGCTTAGTACCGACAAGCAGATAACTGCCGATCATCTGCAACGTTTTCTTCCACAAGCAAACAGCTCGCGCAGCCTCGCATTGTTACCATCGCCTGCAAGTACACCAATACCATCGCCGTCAAGTAATGAGTTCAGTGGCAATACCGAGCGTGAAATATTGTACAAGCTCTTTTTCGATCTTAAAAAAGATATGAACGAGCTGAAGCAAATGATGTTTGAACTGGCCCATGGCGGTTTTACACCCCAATCTGGCGAGCCAATTATCCCGGCACCATATAGCCAGGGGCTGGGCGAGCCTGCAGTTATTAATCAAAACTATAGCAACAATCAACCCACACCTATTGTTCTTCATGCCAACGACCATGTAGACCATCATGAAGAAGTTGAGGAATCGCTTATGCTTGCCGACAGGGAAAAAGAGTTTATTATGAAAGCCTTAAAAAAGCATAAAGGCCGTCGCCGCGATGCTGCTAATGAACTTGGTATCTCCGAACGCACCTTGTATCGTAAAATAAAGGAATACGACATAAACGAATAATAGAAGCCTCGTATTTAACGTTTAAGGTTTCATTTAAAGGAGTATTTTTACACCCTTATGCGCAAGTACCTTTTGCTACTTCCTATTTTACTGTTATTTGTTGTCGGTTGTGGTGTATACAGTTTTACAGGGGCCAGCATACAGGGCAAGAACATTAACATACGCGTGCTAGAGAACCGGGCCCGGAATGTGGTGCCAAGCCTTGCACCCGCATTAACTACCAAAATACGTAGCCGTATATTATCGCAAACGGGCTTAGCGCCTGTAAATAACGACCAGGCCGACTACGATCTTTCAGGACAGATAACCGGTTATGAAGTTACCGTTTCGGGCGTGCAGAATGCCCAAACTGCCTCACAAAACAGGCTTACGATAACCGTTAATATAACATTCGTAAACGCCTTGGACAAAAAGGCTAATTTTACCCAATCATTCAGCCGCTTTGCCGATTTTCCAGCAACGCAAACATTGCAAAGTGTAGAAGCCAAGTTGATTGAAGACATTGGTAATCAACTGGCCGATGATATTTTTAATAAGGCATTTGTAAACTGGTAACAGTAATATGAGTATTCCATCCATATCCTACATATCGCAAATGCTGGCCAATCCGCAAGCTATTGACAATGCGGAATCAGATCAGCTAAACGATTTAAAGAAAACCTACCCATATTTTATTCCGGGTTATTTTTTAGAAGCAGCCCTTATACAACAACAACATCCGTTTTCTGCCAGGGTTGTAGATATCATGCATACTACTAATGCTAACTGGCTGCTATTTCATGAGTTTCTGGAGAAAGTACAAAAAGCAGATAGTAGCAATATAAATGCTTATACCCAACCTGAAACTACCAAAGCTGGCCCTGTTGAAGAAGTTGAAATACCCGAAGCTTCAGTAATGCAGCTTGCAGAAGAAGAAAAAACGGTAGAGGAAGATATAATGGCTGAGCTGGCAGCAAAGAAAGCACTCAACCAAGAGACCCAATCAACCGATACTAATACCCTTACTTCCGATTTTCTTTCGCAGGAACCGGGAATGAGTGATACGGACCTGATATATGAAGACGATTTCGGGCACCTTGTGCCCCTGGAAGAAGATGAACCAATACCGTCTTTTTATGAAGAGTCGAAAACAGAAAACCTGGAAATAGCACAGGAAACCTTGCAGGAAGAAACAAATGCACACGAGCATAAACACCCGGAAATAGAAACGCCAATTATAGCTGCACAAGAAGTGTACGAGGCTGAAATAAATGAAGAGGACGCTAATAAAGAACCTAAAGACGCTTTGATAAAACCCATTTATACCGAAGACTACTTTCTGCACGAGGGAGTGGAAATATCAAATAATCTTCCTGCTGCCGAAGATCTGATACAGGAAGAGACCGAAGATAAATCGCTGATGGTGATGATGAGTTTTGCTGAATGGCTTAACTTTTATAAAACAAAGTCGAAAGCACAGCAGGAGGAGGACAACGATAGAAAGGCACTAAAGACTATGTGGCAGAAAGAAAAACTAAAGGCTGCATTAGAAGAAGAGAATGATGAAATACCGGAACAAGTATTTGAGATGGCAGTGAACTCAATTACGCAAGACGATGGGCTCGCAAGCGAGTCGATGGCTGACATATATGTAAAACAAGGAAAATATGATAAAGCTATTGATATGTACCGGAAATTAAGTTTGCGCAATCCTCAAAAAAATACTTATTTTGCCCGTAAGATCGAAGAAGTGTTAAAAGAAAAAAATTCATGATCACACTAATAACTATTGTAATATTGATAGCTTGCCTTGTATTGGCATTCTTTGTTTTGGTACAACAACCTAAAGGTGGTGGCCTTGCAGGTACATTTGGCGGCTTAAGCACGCAGGTAATGGGTGTTAAACAATCTACCGATATCATGGAAAAAGGCACATGGACATCCATGGGTATTATTGCCGGCCTCTGCATTGTGTGTGTTATGTTCTTTGAAACACCACGCGCAGCTAAAGAAACCAGGCAACAGCAAGGTACCAGCGCTCCTGCCCAGCAGCAACCTGCCCCCGGCGGTGCACAGAAAAAATAGGCTTCAAAGTAAATTTTATAATACAATACCTGCTCTGTAAATTGGGCAGGTATTTCTTATTATAACCATGGCTACAAAAGCAAGGAAATCATCGGGTGGCAAACGTATAGCAGTATTCCTGGTAGTTATTGTACTGCTACTTGTAGCTGGTGGCGCTTTCATGATATTTGGACCAAATACGGGCACATTTACCCAGCCTAAATATTTATTCATTCGCAGCGGTTCCACTTACAGCGATGTAAAAACACAACTAAAAGAAGGTGGCTATATTACCAGCCTCTTTACTTTCGATATACTGGCACAACGCGCCGGCTACCCTACCCGCGTTAAAGCAGGTAAATACAAGATAACTCCGGGCATGAGCAATTACAATTTGGTGCGTATGCTACGGTCGGGCAGGCAAACACCGGTTAAGCTGGTGATAAAAAAACTACGTACAAAGCAAGATCTGGTAAATATTATCAGCAATAATTTGGAAGCCGATTCCGGTCAGCTAAAACAATTATTTACCGATAACAACTATTGGTCTCAATACAATCTCGATACCAACACTGCCATGTGCCTTATAATACCTGATACTTACGAGTTTTATTGGAATACAACAGCCAATAAAGCACTTGAAAAATTGGGTAATTATTATAAGCAATACTGGACCCCTGAACGAAAGCAAAAAGCAATTGCAAAGAAATTATCGCCGCAACAAAGCATAATCATTGCCTCTATTGTGGAAGAAGAAACCAACAAGAACGATGAGAAAGGGAATGTGGCTAGTGTATATATAAACCGGCTGCGCAAAAACATGCGGCTTCAGGCCGACCCTACTGTAAAATTTGCCTTTGGTGATTTTACTATACGCCGTATTACGGGTGTACACCTGCAAACACCTTCGCCATACAACACTTACATATACAGTGGCTTGCCCCCCGGCCCTATTTGTACGCCATCTAAAAAAACAATGGAAGCAGTTCTAAACGCACCCGAAACACAGTATATATATTTCTGCGCCAGGGAAGATTTCAGTGGATATCACCGCTTTGCCACCAATTATGCCGACCACATGAAGAACGCCCGGTTGTACCAGCAAGCGCTAAATGCACGCAATATTCACTAGTGTACCGTTTCCGGATTCACCTTGTCAATTTCTTTTATTTGCTTCTTTCTGTCTTTGCCAAAATAAATGATATAGTATACCAGCAACATCAATAACCCCGACCCAAAAAATGTAGCAGCGTAAATACGTAGATCTCTATCAAAAAACTCGCCTAACATCCATACCGAGTTAGCTAATATCCAGAAACAAACAGCAAGGTTATGTACGGCTTCCTGCCTGTCGTGCCGCACGCGCCAAAGCAGGTAAAACGCTACCGTAACAGTGGGGAATATCATGAAAATGCCTCCGGGCTTCAGTTCCATTGCCCAGCAAAAGTCCTTTATCAGCCATAAAAAAATGTGTGCATTTTCAATCCACCTGTAGCGGGGATATGCTACAACAGGTTTGATGCTTGGGGTGTTCATGCCGCAATATTAAAATTTATTCAGTTTTTAATCTTTATTTCATTCACAAACCATTAACTACTTATTATTCTTTCGATAATATTTTTATTGTTTTCAATTTTACATTGTCGGTAACACCCCGTACCTTTGCGGCACATTTCCAAAAAGTATAAATTTTTCAATAAAATGAGTAAAGTTAAAGTTGCCATCAATGGTTTCGGCCGCATTGGCCGCCTGGCTTTCCGCCAGATCTACAACATGGAAGGTATCGAAGTTGTAGCCATCAACGATCTTACTAAACCTGAAGTACTGGCACATTTGCTAAAATATGACTCGGCACAAGGCCGTTTCGGTCAGGAAGTAAAACATACCGACGATTCTATTGTTGTAAATGGCAGCTCTATCAAAATATATGCTCAGAAAGATCCTGCGCAAATTCCATGGGGCCAGCATGATGTAGATGTTGTTCTGGAATGCACCGGCTTCTTTACCGATGCTGAAAAAGCTAAGGCGCACATCACTGCAGGTGCTAAACGTGTAGTTATTTCTGCTCCTGCTACAGGCGACCTGAAAACTGTTGTTTTCAACGTTAACCACGAAATACTGGATGGTAGCGAAGAGATCATCAGCTGTGCATCTTGCACTACCAACTGTTTAGCTCCTATGGCTAAAGTGCTGAATGATAAATTTGGTATCAACACAGGTTTGATGACCACTATCCACGCCTACACTAACGACCAGAACACCCTGGATGCCCCGCATCCTAAAGGAGACCTGCGCCGTGCACGTGCTGCTGCTGCTAACATCACTCCAAACTCTACAGGTGCAGCTAAAGCTATTGGCTTGGTACTTCCTGAGCTGAAAGGCAAATTGGACGGTGGCGCACAACGCGTGCCTACCATCACTGGCTCTTTAACCGAACTGGTTACTACGCTGGCTAAGAAAACTACAATAGAAGAAGTGAACGCTGCTATGAAAGCTGCTGCTAACGAAAGCTTCGGTTATACTGAAGACGAAATCGTTTCTACCGATATCATTGGTATCAGTTTCGGATCTCTGTTCGATGCTACACAAACGCGCGTTATCACGGTTGGCGATCATCAACTGGTAAAAACAGTTAGCTGGTACGACAACGAAATGAGCTATGTATCGCAACTGGTACGCACAGTTAAGTACTTCGCCGGTTTAATAAGCAAATAAATTTAAAACGCTTACACATATCTAAAAAGCCTTTCCTTCAGGAAGGGCTTTTTTCTTGGCATTAACTTATTAGTAGCTTATAAAAAGCAATTCGTATTACAAGCTTCATTAACTATTTTTGTTCGCCTTTAGGCTCCCAAACTCTTTATAACATTTTATGAGCAAATTCAACAGTTTCAATTTCGACGGTAAAAAAGCGCTGATACGCGTTGACTTTAACGTACCTATAAAAGAAGGTAAAGTAACCGATGATACACGCATCCGCGCGGCATTGCCTACTATAAAAAAAGTATTGGGAGATGGCGGCAGCATAGTGCTAATGAGCCACCTGGGCCGCCCCGCCAAAGACATGGAAAAGAAGCCACACCTTACACTGGAAGATTTTTCTTTAAAGCTGGTTGCCGAACACCTTTCTGGCCTGCTGGGTAAGCCTGTTCAATTTGCTACCGATAGCGTTGGCGAAAATGCAACCCAAAAAGCTGCTAACCTTAAAGCGGGCGAAGTACTGCTGCTGGAAAACCTGCGCTACACCAAAGAAGAAGAAAAGGGCGACGAAGCTTTTGCCGAAAAATTGGCAAAGTTGGGCGATGTATATGTGAATGATGCTTTTGGTACCGCACACCGCGCGCACGCGTCTACGGCTATCATAGCTAAGCATTTTGCTCCTGAGAACCGCATGTTCGGCCTGCTGATGGAAAGCGAGGTAGCTGCTGCTGAAGAAGTATTGCATAACACTAAAAAACCTTTCACCGCTATTATAGGTGGTGCTAAGGTATCTGATAAGATACTGATTATAGAGAACCTATTGAATGTGGCTACCGATATAATAATAGGTGGCGGTATGGCGTATACTTTCTATAAAGCTCAAGGCTGCCATATTG
>JAEZIL010000216.1 GCA_023436685.1 Bacteroidota bacterium
GATGTACTGACATCGGCACGTGTATATTTAAGACTAAAAGGAATAAACGATATAGATCCGGAACCTGTTATTGTGAACGAGAACTTATGAATGCTGAATTCAAGAAGATAATACAGACACTGCAAACCAGGCAATATGCACCCGTTTACCTTATAGACGGTGAAGAGCCTTATTACCTGGACCTGATAACGGAGCAGTTTGAAAATATATTAAGCCCGGAGGAGCGAGATTTCAACCTGATGATATTGTATGGTAAAGATGCAGAGTGGGCCGATGTAGTGAACGCTTGCCGCCGCTTCCCCATGTTTGCTGAAAAGCAGGTAGTAATACTAAAAGATGCAGCACAGCTAAAAGTATTTAATGAACTGGTGGGCTACCTTGAAAATCCTGCGCCTACAACTATTTTCTTAATTGAGCATAGGTTCAAGAAGGCGGACGGGCGGAGTAAGGTTGTAAAACTGGCTAAAGAAAAGGGTATACATTATACATCGGACAAAATACGCGATGAGCAAGTGCCTGCCTGGATACAGAGCTATGGTAAAGAAATAAACTTTGCTATAGGCGAGCGTGAAGCACAGGTGCTGGCTACTTACCTGGGTAACGACCTGCAAAAGATAGCCAACGAAATAGAGAAGGTGCGTATAAACGTACCTGATGAAAAAGAACTGAGTGCAGAACTGATACAGAAATACATTGGTGTAAGCCGTGAGTATAATGTATTTGAATTTCCCGAAGCATTGACGAGTGGCGATAGAGATAAGCTTTACCGCATGCTTGCTTATTTTGTATCCAATCCCAAATCGGCACCGATGCCCTTGCTGATAGGGTCATTTTATAATCATTTCAATAAGCTGTACCAGGCGCATTTTCTTGTTGGTAAATCGGATAAGGAAATGGCTGCGGCATTAGGCACATACCCAAGCCGTGTGCGCGATATTATGGCTACAGCCAACCGCTGGCCACTGGCGAGGGTGGAGTATTGCATGCTGCTACTGGGCAAGTATAGCACCATGGCAGTAGGTATAGACAGTGCCACCAGCGACAGCGAACTGCTGAAAGAGATGATTGGCAAAATGGATATGGCCTAAAACTATTTCGCTTTTATAGGCTTAGCCGCTGTGGTATTTTCTATAAAAACAATAGCGTCAAAGTCTTTGGCGATAGTGACTGGCGTTACGTAATTCTCATCTACAAAATCCTCGGAAGCTGTGGCGCCAAACATACGCGACTTGAATTCGGTTTCAGTGAATGCCTGCACGTCTTCAGGCAGGTTGCTTTTACGTTCTTTCTTGCTGCCGGCAGCTTCTTTGGTGCCGGCTTTCTTATCCTCTACGCCACGGAAGTCGACTATATAGCTGCCTGATGCAGCTTTTTTCATAATAGCCTCCAGGCTGCCATCCTTAGCGGGTTTTGCGGTGAATTGTTTTAATACCATTTTGCCTGTGGTATCGCCATTGTCCATGGCGCTAAAGCTACCTTTGTTAAATAGGAACCCCATTGCATAGTAAGTATTTCCCAGGGAAGCCCGTAAGAGGCTGCCCATAGGGTTGGGGCCACCATTCACCTCAAAATCAGGGTTTTTATTGATATGGCTGTTGTGAGCCCATATAACAATTTTGGCATCCCTGTTGGCTTGGGCATACCGTTTAATATTGCCGGCCATATAGCGGTCGCGAAGTTCCATTTGTTGCTTGGTGGGTACGCCATTTCTATACACATACGCGCTCAGGTATTCCGAAACGATGTTCATATACTCCATCATATTTTCATATTCGCTGCGCGATGACCTTGCGATGAGTGAATCTCTGTTAGTAAGCACGGCCCGCTTTAGCTGCTGGAAAGCTTTCCTTACATTCATTGCAGTGCTATCGCGCATTTGTTTTTTTTCAGCCGCGGCAAAATGGGTGAAGAAAGTATCATGTTGCTGAGCCATAGACGGCGAGGCTTTTTTCAGGTAGTTCCGTATACGGTCGGTGCCGCCACCCTGAGTGTTGTATTGTATGTCGAACCCAATGAAGCTTACTTTTTTATCAGGTTTTGTAGTGGTATTATAAGTACGTATCCATTCAATAAGGTCCAATACTTCCTGTGTATTCCATGTCCAGAAGCCCTGGCTGGCTAAAGCAGTACGTGCATCGCCTTTGCCATTCAATACATAATCGTTTATGTTTTGGCAACCGGCATACGATGCTTCTATGGCAAATGTATTATAGCCGAGTTCTTTCACAAGGAACTCCAGCATGCGGTGTTTGAGCTGAAAAAAATCGTGTGTGCCATGTGTTGCCTCGCCAAGGCCTACATACTTTACATCTTGTAGAACGGGCTTCATCCATTGCAGGTCTTGGAAGCCGGTGCCGGGTGCTGTTGTTTTTAGTGGGTGGGCATTTTTTTCTATCCAGCCTATGCCCGCCTGCAACTGCTTTTGATCTTTATCTTTTTTTGCTGAGTACTCCTTCTCTGTGAGTATAGTAATATCGGTTATCAGGTAGTTGCCGGGGCGTTCAGGGCCACGTTTATTGCCCATCTGCTCTGCCGATTCAAGATCGTAAACAACCAGTTTGTAATTCCCTTTCTCCAACGCATCGAAAACAATAGGTTCATTGCCGTTAGCACCATTGGGTGAGTCGAAGGTTTTTATTGGCTTGCCCGATGGCGAAACAAGATCAATAGCGAGATCGCGTCCTCTTTGTATAACGCTGCATGAGAAAAAACCACCATTTTGCATAGAAACGGTGTAGGTATTCTTTTCGTTATCTTTTATCTGTTCATTTAGCTTTTGACCGGGCGTTAAAGCTTTTTGTGCAAATACATTAGCAGCCGCTAATAGCAGCAGCGAAGAAAAAATATACTTCACGATAGAGTAGTTTAATTATTAGCCTAGTAAAGTTAGTGTTTGCTCTTTATCTTTTTGCAATTGTTCTTTCAGTGCGTCGAGCGAAGGGAATTTATGTTCATCGCGCAGGCGAAAAATGAATTCTATGGTTACCTGTTTGCCATAAAGATCGCCGTTGAAATAAAGCAAATGTGCTTCTATGTGCAGTTGCAAATCGTTACTTACGGTGGGGCGTATACCAATGTTCAGCATAGCGTTGTGCGAAACTTCATCTATCCATACCTTCACGGCATATACCCCATTGACCGGAATGATCTGCTCTTCGCTAAGGGGCAATATGTTGGCAGTAGGAAAGCCAATGGTACGACCCAGTTGTGCGCCTTTTACTACTTTACCTTTCACGGTGTAGTGCCTATCCAGCATTTTAGCAGCTTCTTCTATATGGCCTTCTTGCAGCGCCTTACGTATTTTGGTTGAGCTAACTGCTGCCTCATCTATAAGTTGTGCCGATATTTCGAAAACTTGGAATCCCCACTTTTCAGAGTATGTTTTGAGCATGTTGATATCGCCTTCACGATCGTGGCCAAAGCGATGGTCATACCCGATAATAATGCTTTCGGGGTTAAATTTCTTAACCAGGAATTGTTCTATATAGGCCTCAGAAGACAAATTTGCAAATTCGTGTGTAAATGGCACTACCACAATATTTGTAACACCTGCTTTTTCCAGCAATTCAAGTTTGTCGGCCAGGGGTGTTAACAATTTGACTGGCTGGTCCGGAAACAACAGTTTGCGCGGATGTGGCTCGAAGGTTAGTAAAATACTATCTCCATCTATTTCACGGGCATGGTCTGTCAACTGCTTTAATATGGCTTTGTGGCCATGGTGCACACCATCGAAAGTGCCAATAGTAATAGCTGCTTTTTTAAAGGCAGGCAGGTTGTTGATATCAAAAAATACGGCCATTGAATACTAAGGTACAAGATGTATTACTGAATACTCATCAGAATCTCATAAAAACGGAATGCATCGGTATAAGTATTGTATAGTGGCACCGGGGCTATGCGTATTACATTCGGCTCACGCCAGTCGGCAATTACACCATTTTCAGTTAGTTTATCAAATACTTCGCGGCCACGTTCATGAAAAAGCATAGAAAGCTGGGCACCACGTCGGGTAGTATCGGCAGGGGTAATAATTGTAAAAGGCAAATGGGTAACCTGTTTTAGTAGGTATTCCATATAGCTGGTCAATCTTTCGCTTTTAGCGCGCAAAGCTTGTATGCCTGCTTTATCAAAAATATCAAGCGATGCATTATGCGCTACCATATTAAATACAGGGGCATTGCTCATTTGCCAGCTGCCTGCATTTTTTTGTGGTATAAAACCCTTTTCCATTTTGAAGCGGTCTTTTTCATCATTGCCCCACCAACCTGCAAGGCGGAATATTTTAGGGTTATTCACATGCTTATCGTGTACGAAAATGCCACCTACGCCACCCGGCCCCGAGTTAAGGTATTTGTAAGAGCACCAACATGCAAAATCAACATCCCAATTGTGTAGTTGCATGGGTATATTACCTACAGCGTGTGCCAGGTCGTATCCGGCATAAGCTCCGGCTTTATGGGCAGCTTCAGTTATTCTTTTAAGATCGAAGAACTGGCCTGTATAATAATTGACCCCGCCAAACATTACTAACGCTAATGTTTCGCCGGCATCTTCTATTGCTTTTATAATATCTTCTTCTTCTATTATATAGGCCCCTTCTCGTGGCTTTATTTCAATGATGGCATCGTTAGGGTCATAGCCATACATGCGCACCTGTGTTTCCACAGCATATTGATCGGAAGGGAAAGCGCCGGCCTCCATAATTATTTTATAACGCTGGCCTTCGGGGCGATAGAACGAGAGCATCAAAAGATGCAGATTTACAGTAAGTGTATTAGCAGCTACCACTTCGTTTTTTTGTGCACCTACAATTTTCGCAAGGCGTTCAGTAAAAATGCTGTGGTAAGAAAACCATGGATTGCGTGCCTGAAAATGTCCTTCTACACCATATTTCGCCCAGTCGTCGAGTTCTTGCTCAAATAAGTAACGTGCACTTTTAGGTTGCAGGCCTAAAGAGTTGCCACAAAAATAATATACATCTTTTCCGTCATGTTGCGGAAAGAGAAAGCGTTCGCGAAAGGGAAATAAAATATCTACCTGATCCTGCTCGTATGCATAGTCGTATGTGGCTTCGAAAGACATGTATTGGAAATTTTGATGGCAAAAATAATGGTAACTGTTTTAAAAGCGCTTATAAATCAGGGAATAGTATGAAAACAGATTGGGTTGGCATAATTGTAGTATAGCGATTGAAGATTATCAATCACATATAATTATGAAGAAGATCTTATTATTTGCAATGATGAACTTGTGCGTAGCAGGGGCTTTCGCACAAAAAGGAAAACCGGTATCGGGGCAGGGCTCAGCCATAAATGGTAATGTCGGCCTTGGATTAAGGCTTACACCTGATGGCGGAGGTTTTACAGGTAAATTTTTCCTTAACCGCTATGTTGCTATTGAGGCACAACTAAATGCGGGAGGTATATTCCAGTTTGCCGGCGAAAGCTTCAATGCAGTAGGCCTTGTAGAGTATCATATAGCATTGCCTGACCCTTCATGGCGTATATATTTTGGTGGTGGCTTGCACGCAGGCGTGTACGACCGTGGCAGGTATTGGGATGATGATGACCTAAGATGGAGAGATGGTGGGCGCCCACTATTTGGTATAGATGCAATTGCGGGCGTTGAATATGCCTTCAAAAATATACCACTTGGTCTAAGTGCTGACGTAAAGCCTGCTATTAACTTTGCACCCGATGTTGATTTTTTCCCGCATAATATAGTCGGGGTATCAGCAAGATTCTATCTTGGCCGATAAACGAATCGACGATTACCGAAATAACAACTGAATTAACCGATAAAATGGCGGCTTTTGCCGTCATTTTATATTTATATAAAAGCACAAATGCTACATTTGATTAAAATTACAACACATGAAAAGAGGTTCATTAGTATTATTAGTATTGCTGGGTATAGTGCTTATTGGTGGTTGCATGACCTGCAATTTGCAAAAGACACTTGTGAGTACCGATGAAAACGTGAAAAGCAAATGGGGAGAAGTACAAAACCAATATCAGCGCCGTGCCGACCTGATACCCAACCTGGTAGCCACAGTAAAGGGGGCTGCTAATTTTGAACAAAAGACATTAACGGATGTTATTAATGCTCGTGCCAGAGCTACTTCTATACAGGTTAACCCTGACCAGCTTACTCCTGAAAAACTGCGTGAGTTCCAAAGTGCACAAGGTGAATTGAGCCAGGCATTGGGCAGGTTGATGGTGGTAACGGAGAATTATCCTGAATTAAAGGCTAACCAGAACTTTCTGGCACTGCAAGACCAGCTGGAAGGCACCGAGAACAGGATAACTGTTGCACGTAAAAACTACAATGACGCTGTACAAGAGTACAATACTAAGCTACGTACCTTCCCGAATAATATTTTTGGCGGTATGCTGGGCTTCCAGGTAAAAGGAATGTTTGAGGCAGATGCCGGCGCACAAAGGGCACCATCAGTACAGTTTTAATTTTAAAGAAAGCTACCTATGGCATTCTGGAATAAAAAGCCACTACTTGACCCTGATGTACAGGAGCAGGTAGTGGCATACA
>JAEZIL010000098.1 GCA_023436685.1 Bacteroidota bacterium
GGAACCACTCGCTTTGTGCCAGGTACACCAAGTTGCCATCTTTATCTTCCATTATGTTGCTCTGCTTAAAGCGTATAAAATCTTCAATGGCTTTCTTGTCGCCGGTTATCCAGCAGGCTTTATAGAATGCCAGTGGCACAAACGAACAAGAGGCGCCATATTCCTGCAACAGGCGGTACTGTATCACCTCGAACTGGAGCTCTCCTACACAACCAATTATTTTGCGGTTGCCACCGTGCTGGGTAAACAGCTGGGCCACACCTTCATCGGTAAGCTGGCGGATACCTTTGTCCAGCTGCTTGGTCTTCATCGGGTCTTTGTTCACCAGCTCTTTGAATATCTCGGGCGAGAAGGTTGGTATGCCTGTGAATTGCAGTATTTCCCCTTCTGTAAGCGTATCGCCTATCTTGAAGTTGCCGGTATCAAACAAGCCTACCACATCTCCGGGATAAGCGTCTTCTATTATCTCTTTATCTCTGGCCATGAAAGAGTACGGATTACTGAAACGTACATCTTTCTCCAGGCGGGTATGTTTGAAGTAAGTATTGCGGGAGAATTTGCCCGAGCACACACGAAGAAAAGCTATCCTATCGCGGTGGCGCGGGTCCAGGTTGGCGTGTATCTTAAAGATGAAGCCCGTGAACTTATCTTCGTTGGGTTCAACAAACCTTTTATCTGTTGCACGTCCCAAGGGTTCAGGCGCAATATTGATGAAGGTATCAAGCAGCTCCTTTACACCGAAGTTGTTCACAGCACTACCGAAGAATACGGGGCATACCTTACCGTCAAGATAGGCTTGCTTATCCAACTCACCGTATACCCCACTCAGCAGTTCTACATCTTCGCGCAACTGATTGGCATCACGTTCGCCTACCATATTGTCCAGTTGCTTGTTGTTTAAGTCAGGTATGGGTACAGTGTTATCTTCGGTAGCCTTCTGGTTGGCAGTAAACAGGTTCAGGCTGCTGTCGTACAAGTTATATACGCCTTTGAACTCTTTACCCATGTTTATAGGCCAGCTAAGCGGGTGGAGCGACAAATGAAGTTCTTTCTCTATCTCATCCAGCAGGTCGAAAGGGTATTTACCATCGCGGTCCATCTTGTTTACAAATACTATAATCGGCGTATCGCGCATGCGGCATACTTCTACCAGCTTACGGGTTTGGTCTTCCACCCCGTTCACACTGTCTATCACAAGTATAACGCTATCCACCGCGGTTAGTGTGCGGTAGGTATCTTCAGCAAAGTCTTTGTGGCCTGGCGTATCTAACAAATTGATAAGCACATCGCGGTATTCAAAACTCATAACCGATGTAGCCACCGAGATACCTCTTTGGCGCTCTATCTCCATAAAGTCGCTGGTGGCGTGCTTCTTTATCTTATTGCTCTTTACGGCACCTGCCACTTGTATGGCGCCACCAAACAGCAGCAGTTTCTCGGTAAGGGTTGTTTTACCGGCATCGGGGTGCGATATGATGGCAAACGTACGGCGACGGCTAATTTCTTTCTCGTATTTCATTTGGAAGTGCAAAATTGCGAAAACTCAGCCAGTTTTTGGCTATTAAATAATAGATGTGGAAGCGAGGTGATTGAAATGCTAATAGCCGATAGTTAAATGTGAGAAACTTCATCTTGGCAGATTTCGCTAATTTTTTACTTTAGCCTACTGATTTTGCCCCTCATATGAGTTTTACCTCTCTTCAAGACGATCTACTAAAAGACTTTAAAGACCAGAAAGAAATGGTCTATCAGCAAATAGAACTGTTCGACCCGCTTGGTACACGCCTGCGGCACAAAGACTGGTTAGCAAAGGTGCTTTAATATTTTCTGAGATACTTTGCTATACGTTGGCTACCGGCACTGCTACATTGGCTGTATTTCTTAATCAGGTATATCCATTTTATATACTTCCTGAGCTACGGTACAAAACTGAATATCGCGCTTTAGGATGGATGAATATTGAAGCATTTAATATAGCCATATACATAATGCTAGGACTAATAGCTGTGCTTTTTTATATACTGGCACGCTGCATACGCCATCTTAGGCTTAAAAATGATATCCTGCACTTTGCAGGTAAACAAATAAAGGAACTGGTAGGCGAGCATCTTAGGCGTAAGGCGGCTATTGAAGCAATAGAACAAAGGCACTTTACTGAATTGCCTGGCCTTACTGCAAAATATCCTACTAGTAACAACAGTATATGGAGTAATGACGACCAACTACTGTAACAAATAAAAAGCCTGCATAATGCAGGCTTTTAAATATTATAACAGCTTGAGTTAGCGTGTCCAGGTAGACAGTTCACCTATATTTAAGCCATAATCGTTTACAGCTCCATCCTTTAGTTTTACCGAGTACATTACTTTCATCTGGCCATATCTGCCATAGAATGTATTCTCGGGCAACCAACCCTTACCTTGTATTACATAACCGCTTACATTTTGTTGCGGTATGAAAAGACTATCGCCTTTGATGTTAACTACCACTTCTTGTCCTTCTTTGAAAAGGTTATTGAAGTTGCGGATCTTCATTTCGGTCATTGTAGTACCCTCTTCTATTACTATATCGTATTGAGCAGGGTGTGTACGGGTACCTTTTTCAAATACGGTCCATACGCCTTTAAATTTATCGCGCGTAATAGTTTCGCATTGATAACCTTCATAACCGGGAAGGCAGATACAAGCACCTTCTTTACATGTACCACCATAAGCACATACTATATCTTTACATTTATCGCGTTGGCACGATGTATATGTAACCGCAGAAAATGCAGTGAGAGCGCCCAGCGCAGAAAGGATAATAGTTTTTAAACGGGCTTTCATTAACGCAGAATGTTTTAACAAAGCTTAAAGATAGAAGAAACAATTTTAAAATGCAACCCACCTAAAAATTTATCTGCCATTGTATGTAAAACTCAATATTAGCGGCGAGTTAAGGGCAAATATTTATTTTATTCTAAAGGATATTGATTAACCTGTAGTTGATAGACACCTACCTTTCCACTTCAGCCTTATAAGCTTTTATGCCTTTATAAATAGCTAGCGCTACTTCATATTGCCCCTTTTCAGAATTCAGATAAGCTTCTTCCGCAGGATTATTAATAAAGCCAATTTCAATAAGTACACCCGGCATAGCGCTACCTGCCAATACTTCCAACCCCATTTGCTTAACACCTAAATTAGGGCGCCCCTGAGCAGCAAACTGGCTTTGTATATAAGAACCGAGCGAAACGCTTCTACCCAAAAAAGCCTGGGAATATTGCGCTATAACAATTGCTGTTTGGGGGTCATTTTCATCCAAAAGGCCCGGTTCATCGGTAACGGTTTCACCATATTCACCTATAGCATTCTCCTTTTGAGAGTTACGGTGCAGCCCCAGCACATAGGTTTCGGTACCAGAGGCACTTGTTTCGTGAATACGGATGGTACGGTAAATCTGCTGTTTAACCTTTTTCTTTCCTTTCTTTACCATTTTGTATCCTGCAGGCACCCGCTTTATTTTATCGGCTGTTGAGTTAACATGGACAGATACAAGCAGGTCGGCACCAGCTTTATTGGCTATCTCGTGCCGTTCCGAAAGGCTTGGATAGACATCAGATGTTCGCGTATATACTACCTGCATATCTTTCATACTATCTCTAAGCATCTTACCCAACCTGAGTGAGACGGCTAAAGTCAGGTCCTTTTCATGAGAATATTGCCCACGTGCACCACCATCATGACCACCATGGCCGGCATCAATAACTACTTTTTTTACCTTTTTGCTTGCGGCAAAAGTTATATGGGGAGTATTAAATAATAGAATAAGCAGAATTAGATACCTGATGCGCATAATAATTTTGAACACTTAGAGTTAGAGTAAAAATACAAATTCACAAACGTACCGCTCCAAATAACTATTTTTGTGCCCGTTGATGAACCTTCGCGGTAAAATTATCCCAAAATTTGATTTTATAAACTGCCTCAGGTTTATTGGGGCAATCACTTTTATATTCGTGTTAACGAATACCAGCTCTGCGCAGATACAAGATACCACTGTCAATAACATTGATCCCAACCCCTCCGCAGCTATTCAAACAGATAGTGATACCTTATTGACCACAGATAGTTTAGCATCCGATACTGTTGTTAATGACAGCAACAGTAAGGCAGACCTTCAATCGAGATTGGGAATAGTTATATCTGGCGATGCACTTGATGCTATTGTTACATCGGAAGCGAGAGATTCTGCAGTATTGGATATGAGTAGCAATATATTCTATCTATATGGCGCTGCCAGGGTAATTTATGAAGATCTCCAGCTTGAAGCCGGGGAGATAGTATATAATCAGTCAGGAAATATGGTAACAGCCGCCCCCACTTTCGATAGTGTGGGTATATCTAAAGCAAGGCCAACTTTTACACAGGGAGCGGAGAAATTCACTTACGATTCCCTACAATATAACTTTAAAAGCAAGCGTGCAATTGTACGAAACATACGTACCCAATACGGCGAAGGCTACGTCTTTAGCGAACAGGTAAAGCGTAACCCCGACCAATCGATATACGGATTGCATAGTATATATACAACTTGCGCGCTGGACACTCCACACTTTGGTATATATGCCAACAAAATAAAAGTGATACCTAACAGGGTGGCTGCTACCGGGCCGGCAAATATTGCTATAGAACAGGTACCTACTCCACTCTTTTTACCATTTGGGCTTTTCCCAATTACGCAAGGGCAGCGATCGGGATTTAGATTGCCAACGTATACGGTAGAGGAGCAGCGTGGATTGGGACTAATAAACGGAGGATATTATTTCAACATTAACCAATATGTTGACCTCCTGATGCAGACTAACATATATTCCAAAGGTAGCTATGGCGTATCCGGGGTAAGTACTTATACCAACCGGTACCGTTATGCAGGTGGCTTATCTTTTTCTTACGCTTATAATAAGGTAGGCGAAAGTTACGAGCCTAATTCAAGCATAAGTAAAGACTTCCTATTGAACTGGCAGCACCATAGCGATGCAAAATCCAGGCCGGGCGTGCGTTTTGATGCATCGGTAAATGCCGGTACATCCAGCTTCTATGCCTTGAATACATATACCGTAAACCAAATATTAACCAACCAGTACAACTCAAATATTACTTATACTAAAAGCTGGCAGAACAAACCTATCTCACTATCGGTAGGTGCGCGCCACAGTCAAAATACGTTGTCGGGGCTGGTTGAAGTAACGCTTCCCGAAGTGAACTTTTATGTTGCCCAGTTCAACCCTTTCCAGAAAAAGAACAGTACCGGCACCCATTGGTACGACAAAATAACTGCCCAGTACACCTTTAACGCTATTAACCGGATCAATTTTTACGACAGTACTTTTAGTTTTAACAGGTTGGGGATAAATGATTTTCAAAATGGCATGATACATACCATTCCTGTCAATGCTACCTACAACATATTTCGCTTTATTAATTTAGGTATTAATGCTACTTATAAAGAATATTGGTTAACACAGCAGATATACCAGGTATATAATCCTAGTCTGGATAAGGTTGACTCAACAATTTACCGTGGCTTTTATACAGCGCGCGATATAACGTCGGGCTTAACGGCCAATACAAGGATATACGGCGTTAAAATGTTTAAGCGTGGAAAACTAATGGGTATACGCCATGTTTTAACTCCTAATGCTTCACTAACGTTTGCCCCCGACTATGGTACGTATCCATTTAATTATGGCTACCGTACATACATAAATCCTAATTCTAATACTTATGAATACCGGTCGGCTTTCGATGGTTCGGTTGTGGGT
>JAEZIL010000100.1 GCA_023436685.1 Bacteroidota bacterium
TTAAGTACTGTTGCAGCCATTGGGAAATAAGCTTTATAGTCACGGTGAAAAGAAAGATTACGATATACACGCTCCTGTACTACCCGCCCCACCAGCATAAAGAAAACAATTCCGCTCATGCTATCAAGGTAACCGGCTCCTGTGCCTGAAAATATCTCGTATAAACTGCGCCCATATGTGATCAGGATTGCTAATGCGATAGGTGCGTCTATATTAAGCATTCGCTGTTTTAAGCCGTTCCACGCAGTAAGGAAAAATTCATTTGCCGCATAAAATACAACTGGTATCGATAAGATGAGATTAAGTATACGAAACAGCAATACATATTGGATATCTATTGTGCCTTCGGACGAAAGATATTCGGGAAAGCTCATTAGCATGATATTCCCAAAGCAAAAGCCTGCTACCCCCAATTTGTATAAACGCTTTTTGTCTGTAGCAGGTTTTGTGTCTAATGGTTTGTTATCTAAAGTG
The DNA here is from genome assembly GCA_023436685.1 of Bacteroidota bacterium. Classification (GTDB taxonomy): domain Bacteria; phylum Bacteroidota; class Bacteroidia; order Chitinophagales; family Chitinophagaceae; genus Polluticoccus. Next base: position 475 of record JAEZIL010000100.1, read on the forward strand.
ATCTGGGGTTCATAACCAATTGTTGCCAGTAGCTCGGTCAGGCCTCTCAGGCTAATATCGTGTAGCCTGAAACGCACAGTTAATTGCTTGGCGGAAAAGTTGATCCTGCTATCTAATATACCATCTCGCAATTTATGCAGATGTTCAAGCAGCCACATGCAAGAACTACAGTGAATGGATGGGATAAATAGTGTAACGATGGCTTGCTGTCCATCTGTGAAGTCATATAGCCTGGAAGCTATATCAGCATTATCCAGATAATCGTATTTTTCATTACGAATGGCTTTTATTTGCCCAAGGCCGGGGTGAGATTGCAGGTTATAATAATTGCATAAACCATTAGCATCTAGTAATTCATATACCAGCTTACATCCTTCACAGCAAAATATTTTTTTCTCATGGTTAATTCTTGTTTGCAGGCATGGCGCTCCGCAATGGAAGCATAAATTGTCTGAAAGGCTGCTAGTAGTTTTTGGGTACTGTGTCTTAGTGAGGACGGACATTAATCTTTTTTTGAGATTGAACTATTTTAGGTATCATTTCAGCCTCTTCTATGTACATCAATTCACGAGCTATCGCGTCAATAAGTAACATCTCATCGCGTAATTTGCGGTATACAGCTGGATATACAGTAGATGAATATAGTGGCAATGCACCCGTCTGTAGCTCATAGAACAGTTTGCGTAACTTTCCATGAGATTCTTGTAAGTTCATTAAATAGGAGTAGTGCCGCACGTTACAATTTCCTTCACAAGTACTGCAATCGTGTAAATTGTCATCCTTTTCATGAAGCTCATTCATGTATGGAACAAGCTGCTCGCGGCGATCATGTAGATATAATTGCATGCATTCTAAAACTTGGCTGCAAATATTTGTATACCGCTGAGTGGTTTGGTGTAGATCTGTATGTTTCAGCTCCCCCAGTAGAATTGTGGCTTGCCTTATCATTGATGAGAGAATTTCATAATAATTCAAGTGCAAGCGCTCGGCAAGATCTTTTAATGAAAGATTATCATATCGTAAGTCATTGGGTCTTGTCATAAGAGCGAAATTATTAGGTGTACCTTGTAAGGAAGCTGACGGAAAGGGCTATGCTCAATGATTTTGGTCAGTTTATTAATGTCTACCTCAAAATAGCTTTGCATCATGAATCTAAAATATGTGAGTATTCCCGAAGCTGTTAGTCATATCATGAGTCACAGCAGGGTATTCATACATGGTAGTGCGGCTACTCCAATTTCTCTGGTAAACGCTATGCTCGATCGTGCCAGAGAATTATTTGATGTCGAATTAGTATCTATCAGTCTTCAGGGAGAACTTAATTGGGATCGTCCTGAAGTATTGCATAGCTTCAGGCTTAACTCACTATTTGTTTCCGCGAATATTCGTAAATGGGTCAATAGTAATGTTGGCGATTATGTGCCCGTATTTTTGAGTGAAATTCCAAGAATGTTTGAGCAAGGTATACTACCTCTCGATGTTGCAATAGTGCAGGTATCTCCTCCTGATGCACACGGTTATTGCTCGCTGGGTACTTCTGTAGATGCAGCAATAAGTGCTGTACGTACTGCCGGCAAGGTTATTGCCCAGGTAAATCCGTTAATGCCACGTACGCATGGCGATGGACAAATACATTATTCCCGTTTTACAGCTATGGTATGGGAAGAACAACCTTTGCCGGAGATTAATTATTCTAGCAGGATTGATGCCCGATCCGCCAGGATTGGCCAGCATGTAGCATCGTTAATAGAAAACGGATCTACACTGCAAATGGGTATTGGTGCTATACCCGACGCAGTGTTGCAAAATTTATACTCACATAAATCCTTAGGCATACATACTGAAATGTTTTCAGATGGTCTTGTACCCCTGGTTGAAAAAGGAATAATTACAAACGAATATAAAAAAGTGAGACCCGGGAAAATTGTTACAACATTTGTACTGGGAACAAGGAAAGTATATGATTTCGTTAATGATAATCCTTCGGTTACATTTATGGATGTTGCCTTTGTAAATGATACGTCAGTTATCAGGCGAAATCCTAAAGTAGTTGCTATTAATAGTGCAATTGAAATAGATATTACAGGTCAGGTATGTGCAGATTCTATTGGCACTTACCAGTATTCGGGTATAGGGGGGCAAATAGATTATATGCGTGGGGCCTCCCTTTCGGAAGGAGGTAAGCCTATTATTGCCATGCCATCCGTTACTGCAAAAGGAGTTTCAAGAATCGTCCCTTTGCTGAATCCGGGAGCAGGTGTTGTTACCACCCGGGGACACGTACATTATGTTGTTACCGAGCATGGCACTGTCAACCTCTATGGTAAGAATATGGAACAACGTGCTAAATTACTTATCAGTATTGCCGATCCACAACATCGCGAAACGCTTGAAAAAGCTTATAGAGAGAGGTTTGGCAACTAAGGAATGAATTTTCACAAACGTACCTATTTAGGGGTAACCAACATTGCCATAAATCAGGTAAAACAAGAATGATAGTAATGTATCCTAATCTACAAAATTATATTACATGCTTACTGGTTTGCAGCCTTCTAACCACGGAAGCTATTGCGCAGAACTATTGCATCGATCGTAAAGAAATACCCGATTTAATTACTCTTGGAGTATATGCGCCTGTAGATGAGATCCGGACAGAACATTATGCTGCCCGGAACATCAATGGCAGATGGATAGCCGACAGCTTGCTTTACACACGTGTAGCGTATTTTAATAGCAGGGGTTTTTATACCCGCATCACTGAACACTATCCTGATTTTCATATACTTAATTGGGTATACAATTATCAAGACGATAAGCTTATCAATATTATTTGCGACAGAGATGGCTACAAGCGCGATATGCAAACTACCCGTTGGATAACAGATACGTATTATATAAGATATGTGTTCCCGTATGATAATAAACTAGGAATGTTCCACCTGAAAGCCTCATCTATAAGTGGTTACTATTTTGATAATCTTGGTCGCCTGGTACATAGCTATGAAGCAGCAGATGATACATGCGATAAGCTTACCGAGACAACCTTTGTCTATGAAATGGATACTGTAAAAATGCAAACTTTCAATTTCAGGTATAACACGCTTATACATCATACAGCCATAATAGTTGATAAGGATGACTGTGGTAACCCACTGCAGCTTGTACGCAATTTTGGAAGCATACCGGTATTAGAATTTTATCGCTACCGCTATGTGGCAAAGTAAACTGATAATAATCACAAGTAACGGTTACCACAGTCATAGCTATTATTACCCTGCAGCGATATTATTGCACCAATGATATCTACACCAACAAGCAATACTGCTGGAATGGCTGCACGTTACCTTACTGCATCCTGTGCCTTGGCTGTGTTACTTTATTTCGGTCGGGACCTTTTTATTCCAATGAGCTACGGATTGCTGATAGCAATTGTTATGGCCCCTCCAAGCCGATGGCTGGAGCAAAAAGGATGGCCTCGTAACATTGCGATTCTTATGGTGTTAACAATAGTAATTGCATTATTCGCTGGTCTTGTATTGTTGCTTAGCTGGCAGTTGTCGCTGTTCCGGCAGGATATGCCAATGCTCGTTGCTCGTCTGAAACCACTCAGCCAATCTTTTAGCAACTGGCTTTCATCCGAGTGGTCATTGTCACCCTCTACCCAACAGCAATGGTTAGAACAAACGCTTCAAAGTGGGGCTAATAATTTGGGTAACTGGTTGCAGTTAATTCTTACGGCTATTACGGGCACCCTGTTTTCCTTATTTCTCATTCCTATTTATGCAGCTCTTTTTCTTTATCATCGTAAAATTTTTGTTCAATTTATCTATAAGTTGCTTCCGCGGAGAGAAGCTATAATAGCACCCGCTCTTGGTGAACTGGTTAATACTTATCATCGCTATATTAAAGGTATGGTGCTGGTATACCTCATAGTAGGTGTGTTAAATAGCATAGGTCTTCTTGCTTTAGGTATTCAACACGCCATTCTTTTCGGTATGCTTACTGCTATTATGACCATAATTCCCTATGTTGGCATTGTTGTAAGTGCTGCGCTGCCAGTTTCCCTCGCTTTTATAAGTACAGGTACACCATGGCTACCACTAGCTGTTATCGCTGTTTTTTCTTTTGTTCAATACCTTGAAGCTAATATTATCTTTCCAAGGGTGGTTGGTGCACAACTGAATGTAAGTACTTGGGCAACTCTTGTAGCAATAATTGCGGGGGGTATACTTTGGGGAGTTTCAGGAATGATATTGTTTATTCCCTTCGTTGCTATGCTTAAGATTATTAGTGGTTATGTACCATCCCTTCATGCCTTACATTTTATTTTGGCACGAAATCAAATTGATAGTATATAAATACTGACCAAGATCACCCTTGAGACCGCTTTCATTAAAATTGCAAACAACCGGGGTGATTTTGTATAAACTAGCAATACAGTAAACTAAAATAACCTTACTATAAATAATCAGAGCTGAAGGAACATCATTTGCCTGTATCTGCCAGACATTGATGATTAATTTATAGGTTTATAACGCTCACCATATATTACAGCATATTTAGGGCCTGTTATCTCTGGACGGTTATTAATAGGGAGGCCAAATCCATTCAATACAACTGTAACACCCATCAGATCATAATAACCCTTTCTGTCACCACTGGTATATCTATAAAGTAGTGTTATCTGATAGTTGCCTGTTGGGCCTGTAAGTTTTCTGATAGCACCCTGCTCATCACAATCTATCCAGTATTCAATATCATCCGCTGGTACCTGATGTCGTTGAAAACGACCTACACCTCCAGCAGCCAACTCAACAACAGGGCTGCCATTACGAGTATCGCACAAATACAAACCCAGAATATGTGTACTCAATTCAGCTGGCATATCGCGTGTTACTGTGTAGTTTTTGCCTTTTAGCTCAATACCAATCACACCTGCCTTATTTTTAATATTGTTATTCCCCAGTTTTGGTGTGGTGGCGTCTTGCCTTTGCCGAACTTCTTCGGCATTCTTTTTAGCTTGTAGCTGTTCTGCTTCTGCTGCTGCACGGCGTTTATCTTCAGCCTCACGAACGGCCATTTCTTTTTTTCTGTCTGCTGAACAAATGGAGCAACTACGCTCATCGCTAGCTTGTGCACTCACCACTTTGGGCGCTTTAGTTGGTTTTTTATAATACCTGCAATTTCCCGCCTTAATATCATGTATCTGTGCAATAGTAAACATAGGCAGGAACAAAAATGCTATGCACATGAGTAAGCTTTTTATGTATAGTATTTGCATGAGTTTATCTGGTTTGGGCATCTTTTATTTTTGCTCAACATGCTTGTTTTCGGCCTCTTTAAATTCTCTCATCTTGTCATGTGCCTCTTTAACCCATATGCTGTTGGGGTATAATTGTAAGAATGAGGCATAGGCTTCTTTTGAATGTTCATTCACGGTTTTGGAGAAAGCATTGCCCATTGTTTCAACTTCAGCTTGTGTATATTCACCTTTAGCGATTTTCAGAGAAAAATATAAACGTAAAATAGAAGCGTATAAACTGCCAATATTTTGAGGGTCAGCACTGCAATAAAATGGCAAAAATTCCTGGGAAACTGTGTTAGTAACTCTGCCATCTTCAAAATACTGTGTTTTCAAGTAGCCTGGGGGAAAGTAAAGACGAATGACAGTTGCTTTAAGGGGGCTACTTTTATATGTAATATTGGTTGCCTTTGTAAGATCAATATTTTCTGTTACTGCCAATGACATGCCTCCATCCCATTGCTGATACACCGAATGGTATGCGGCCATACTGTGTAGAAGAAGGCCAAAATTTTGCTCTGGGAATGAAAGTGTGTATTCATCTACGCCGTCGAAATAGATAGTATTCTCGGCTGTAGACTGTAAATTGCTTATGGCAGTATTTAATGAATCTACACTTTCATAAGATATATGTTGCGCATATGCCTGCTGGCCAAAGCACATGAGCAAAATGAGTTTTATAACATTTTTTAACATGATTCACTTTCTAAGATAAAGTATGTTTTTTAAATATAATACAGGCCTTCTCTTAGTCTGTTTACCTATATATTCCTTCCTTTGCTAAAAATAATAAGTAGCATCCATTATGAAGAAAGCGCAATTGACAAGGCAAACTATTTTGCAAAAAGCGTTTGAGCTGATATACACAAATGGATATCAAAAAACCAGTATAGACGATATACTTAATGCTGCAAATGTTACCAAAGGAGCATTTTACTATCATTTCCATAGCAAAGATGAAATGGGTCTTGCAATTATTAATGATATTTTGAAACCATCTTTAATTAATAGTTTCATAGTACCGCTATCAAAGGAAGATGATCCCTTATCGCTAATATATAAACTGATGTATAGCCTGCTAATGAAAAATGATTTCATGAAAGTGGAATATGGTTGCCCTGCATCTAACCTTGTGCAGGAAATGACCCCATGGCATAGCGATTTCAGTAAGGCTATTGAAGAATTAACAGTAGAATGGAATCGTATAATGATTTCGACCCTAGAAGATGGAAAGAAAAAAGGCTATGTAAGAAAAGATGTTAATGCCAAACAGGTGACTTTATTTGTTATGTCTGGCTATTGGGGAGTAAGGAACTTTGGCAAGCTTGAAAACAGTAAGGGTATTTATATTGTTTACTTAAAAGAGCTAAAAAACTACTTAAGCTTACTCAGGCAAAATTAATTAAAAACAGACTAGTTGGTATGTTTTTTATTAGCTTTACACGAAAAGGTATCGATGTATTCCTTACTTATAGCTTTTCATACTTATCTAAGATGGCTGGTAGTAGCAGCACTTATATATGCTACATACAGGGCAGGCAATGGATGTTTAAAGGGTAATGCCTACTCTAAAAAGGACGATTTAGCAAGACACTGGACTGCTACTATTGCTCATATACAACTAATGATTGGTATGACGCTTTACACTCAGAGTCCTATAATAGAATACTTTTGGAAAAATAAGAAGTCAGCAATTCATCTATTTGATTCAATGTTCTATGCATTGATACATTCAGCATTGATGTTAACTGCTATAGTTATTATTACTATAGGTTCGGCAATAGCAAAGCGTAAACCGGCCGATAATGAAAAATTTAAGGCTATTTTTGCATGGTTTATAGTGGCGTTGGTCATTATTTTTATTGCTGTGCCATGGCCATTTTCTCCATTGTCAAAAAGACCTTTACTCAGATAATTCTTATGATGCATTTATTTAAAACCAAAGTAGGCTGGTTGAGAATTGTTGGTATGCTGGAAGG
>JAEZIL010000102.1 GCA_023436685.1 Bacteroidota bacterium
AACCTGCTTACAATAACGAATGCTATAAATGGTGGCGTGGGTATAAAATATAGCCCGTCGTCTCTTTGGAAAACAGGATCTAAAGTAATACAGGCTAAGGCACGCCTGCAGCAAGTTGATGCTAATAAAAATATGTTGAGCGATGCAATACGCCTGCAAACAGCCCAAGCTTACCAGGCTTATATATCTAACCAGAAAAAAATAGATGTATTTGCAAAAGCTGTTGAACAAGCTAATGAAAATTATCGCATCACTAAAAATAAATATGATAATAGTTTGGCCACTACTACCGATTTGCTTGACGCTGATGTAGCCCAGTTGCAAGCTAAAATTAACTATGAATTTGCTAAAGCCGATGCCGTAGTAGCCTACAACAAATTATTGGAACTCACCGGCACTTTGTACACTAACAATTAATAATCATAATATAAGCATTCTAAATACTATATGGAAAACGTAAAGGAAGTAAACACGAACCATACAGCCGCCCCCGCAGCTGCATCAGCTGTGGCTGAACCTGCACCCAAAAAACTCAATAGGCGATTTATAATTGGCCTTACACTTCTTGTAGTTGTAGGTGGCACCTTTGGTATAACCAAGTACATCCATGCACAACATCATGAGGAAACGGATAATGCGCAAATAGACGCTAATATAAGCCCGGTGATACCAAGAGTATCGGGTTACGTAGCTGAAGTAAAGGTATCGGACAACCAAATGGTAAAAAAAGGAGATACACTTATGGTGCTTGACGACCGTGACATGAGAATAAAGCTGGAACAAGCTGAGGCTGCCTTAGCAGCTGCACAAAGCGGCCTAAGTGTAGCAGAAGCAACAACCACAGCTTCTCGTGCAAATATCGCAAGTTCAAAAGCAAATGTTTCTACTATCGATGCCCAAATAGAAACGGCGAAGGTGAATGTATGGAGGGCAACGCAGGATTATAATCGCTATGCTAATCTAATTAAAGATCATTCAATTACCCAGCAACAGTTTGAACAAGCAACAGCGCAAAAGCAAATAGCTGAGAGGCAATTGCAGGTGTTAATAGAGCAAAAAAATGCCGCATCTCAACAAACTAATGCCGTAGCGTCACAAAGTACAGCAACAGGCGAACAGGTAGGTGTTGCCAACGCAACCATAAAGCAAAGGATGGCTGATGTTGAAAGTGCCAAGCTGAACTTGTCTTACACGGTAATAACAGCACCGGAAGACGGCATGATATCTAAAGTAAATGTGCAAGCGGGACAGTTTGTTCAGGCGGGTCAATCTTTGTTCAGTATAGTAATGAACAAGCAGGTGTGGGTTGTTGCAAACTTTAAAGAAACACAGCTGGATAAGAAGAAAGTTGCGCAAAAAACAATTGAAAAAGTTGATGCTCATCCTGGCCATGAATTTGAAGCAAAGGTTACATCATTTTCACCTGCAACAGGCTCTCGATTTGCGCTATTACCTCCCGACAATGCCTCAGGGAATTTTGTAAAAGTAGTTCAGCGCCTACCAGTGAAAATTGAATTTACTAATCCCAATGATAAATTAATTAAGGAACTGCGCCCTGGAATGAACGTTGATGTAGATGTGCATCTGGACTAAAATTTACCGTAGATAATATATGTTATGGTTGAACAAAATTCTTTAGTAGAGTACGGTTTTCGCAGGGTTATCATTACGGTGACAGCCATATTTTGTGCACTTCTTGAAATTGTGGATACCACAATTGTAAACGTGGCGTTGAACGATATGAAAGGCAACCTTGGTGCCACTCTGAACGAGGTAGGATGGGTTATCACCGCTTATGCAATAGCTAACGTTATCATAGTTCCTATGACCAGCTGGCTTTCGCAACAGTTCGGCAGGCGCAACTATTTTGCTGCTTCCATTATCATCTTTACGGTGTCATCTTTTTTATGTGGCAATGCCAATGGTATTTGGGAGCTGGTACTCTTTAGGTTTATACAGGGTTTAGGTGGTGGTGCGTTGCTGGTAACATCCCAAACCATCATTACTGAGAGCTACCCACCTGAAAAGCGTGGTATGGCACAAGCTATATATGGGCTAGGTGTTATTATAGGGCCTACACTTGGACCTCCTTTGGGTGGCTATATTGTAGACCATTTTTCATGGCCATATATATTCTACATTAACATACCGATAGGTGTAGTAGCCACATTGCTTACATTGCAATTTGTACGGAGCCCGAAATATGGAGAAAAAGCTGAGCGTGGTAGTATTGACTGGTGGGGAATAGTATTCCTGGCTGCAGCAGTTGGTTCGCTACAGTTTGTGCTGGAACGCGGGCAAGAAGATGACTGGTTCAACAGTACTACAATACTTGTGCTGTCTGTTGTCGCCATACTTGCTTTTTACTTCTTTATTTGGCGTGAGCTAACCTATAAAAAACCTATTGTAGAGTTAAGGGTATTGAAAAATGCAAATCTGCGAGTAGGTACTATCCTCTCATTTATCCTAGGTTTTGGTTTATATGGGTCAACATTTATAATACCATTGTATACCCAGGCTACATTGGGTTGGACCGCACAGCAGTCTGGTGCGCTGATGATACCAGCAGCCTTAACCACTGCTTTTATGATGCCCATTATTGGCCGCTTGTTGCAAAAAGGTGTACCTCAGCAATACCTGGTGGCAGGAGGAATGTTTTTATTCTTTGTATTTAGCTTTTGGGGATATAAAATAATAACCCCTGATACCGGAGGGGATGCGTTCTTTTGGCCGTTAATAGTACGTGGCATTGGTATGGGTATGTTATTTATTCCCATAACTACCCTGTCGCTTTCTACTCTTAAAGGGCAAGAAATAGGACAAGGCGCGGCTTTTACAGGCATGATGCGCCAATTAGGTGGCTCTTTTGGCGTTGCATTGATAACTACCTTCATTTCGCGAAGAAATATGTTACACAGGGAAGACTTGGTAGGATATCTGGATACTAATGACCCTGACGTAATAAACAGGATAAAAGGTATGCAAGCTAGCTTTATGGCTAAGGGATTTTCGCCAGATGTGGCACTAAATACAGCTTACAAGGCAATGGATTATTCCGTTTATAAACAGGCATCGGTAATGTCTTATATGGATGTGTTCCTTTATTTGGGTATTATGTTCCTTATATGTATTCCATTTGTACTGATGGTAAAGGGTAATAAGAAAAAGAAGATAGATCTTTCTGAAGCAATGCATTAATAATAGGTTTATATAGATGATGATTAGGATGGCCTCTTTTCAGGGGCTATCTTTTTCGCTATCAAGGTAAAATCCTATCTTTGCAGCCGCTAAAAAAGGTTCTTAATTTAATATATGATCAGCCGCAGAAATATAAGAGTAAAGGTGATGCAGACCTTATACACGCTTGCAACCACCGAAACAGGTAATGTGGAAGCCAGCAAAAAATTGGGGTCAAATATCTTAAATGAGAAACTTACCAGGTCACTGGATCTTTTGACTATTTCGATATTGTATACGCTACGTACGGCACAATATGCTGAGAACGATTCGATACAACGTTCTTCTAAATATCTCCCTTCGCATGAAGACCTGAATGTAAGCACTAAGATTGCAGGTAACGAATTTTTATGGCAGATACTATCTAACCAAACGTTTACCGAAAAAGTAAAAGAATCAAAATCGGAATATTTTGTTGATGAAGAATGGATCAAGAGAATATATCAGCAACTCACTAAGACGACGGAATACCAGTCGTACATTGCTGTGCAAGCCAGAGATCCCAAAGCTGAGAAAGCTATTATTCAGTTTATATGGGAGAAACTAATTTTAGAGAATGAAGCGTTACAAACCTATTTTTCTGAGGAGTTGCCTGGTTGGGAAGATGATAGGGATATGACGTTTATGCTGATGGAGAACTTTTTTAAAAGCAGTAGTAAGATCAACTTCCTAAGCCCTGTTTCAGGTGAGAAAAAGGAATATGCCTATGATTTGATGAATACAGTGCTGGAGAAAGAAGCCTATATTATGCAGTTGATCCAACCCAAGCTTATAAATTGGGATGCAGAACGCATTGCGCTAATCGACCTTATCTTACTGCGTATGGGAGTAGCCGAACTGTTATATTTCTCTACTATACCCACAAAAGTTACCATAAATGAATATATAGAAGTAGGTAAAACGTATAGCACACTGCAAAGTGGCCAATTTATTAATGGTGTGTTGGATAATATTTTGAAAGATCTGGAGAAAGAAAACAAAATTCAAAAACAAGAACGTGTACGTAAATAGTATGAAAAAGTATTTATTGTCATTGATATGTTTTTCAGCTTTATCATCTTGCATGCAAGAAGGCGAAAAGCCGGCATTAGAAGGCAAGGGTCATTTATCGTCAGACCTGGTTAATAATCCGGTATCTGCTACTGGTGTTAACACTAAGGTGTTAGATAGCATGGCCGTGATGGTACTGAGAGATACTGTACATGACTTTGGCGATATGAAGGAAGGTGAAGTAGGAACGTATGATTTTGAATTTACTAATGAAGGTAAAAGCCCATTAATAATAAATAACGCTATAGGTTCTTGTGGCTGTACCGTTCCCGACTATCCGCACGAGCCAATACCACCTGGTAAGGGAGGCATTATTAAAGTGAAATTTAATACTGCCGATAAAAATGGCCCGCAAAATAAATCTGTATCCTTGTCTACTAATTCGAAACGTGGTAACTATACACTTTACATAAAGGCTAATATAAAAGGAGAACCACACAAACTTAATTTGATAACACAATAATTTAAATATCCATGTTCGTAAATCTTTTGACAGTAATCTTACAGGCACAGCAACCTAGTGCAATGCCATCTTTATTGATAATGGTAGGTATGGTTGTAGTAATGTATTTCTTTATGATTCGCCCACAGGCTAAGCGCGCGAAAGAGCAAAAGAAATTTGCCGAAACAATAGCTGCTGGCGAACGTATTGTTACTACGTCTGGCATACATGCTGTGATAAACCGAATTAATGATGATGGCACACTACAGATTGAAGTAGGACGTGGTACTTTCATGATTATAGAGCGTTCTGCAGTGTCTATGGAACTGACAGCAGCACACCGCAAGAAAACTGAAACCTCCGCTGCACCAACTGCCAGCACTGTTAAATAACTATCGATGCTGAAAGTCGGTATCACGGGAGGCATTGGCTCCGGTAAAACAACTGTATGCCAGGTGTTTCAAACACTTGGCATACCTGTATTATATGCTGACCAAACAGCCAGATACCTGATGGAGCATGACGATGTGCTAATTAGCAACATAAAAGCACTATTAGGCAACAATGTATATATAAACGGAGCCTTGAACAGAACCGAAATAGCTTCGGCAGTGTTTAACCGTGCCGATCTGTTACAGCAACTAAATGAAATTGTGCATCCGGCTGTTGTAGCC
>JAEZIL010000143.1 GCA_023436685.1 Bacteroidota bacterium
AGTCAGAATATTTGGCCAAGGGCATCCGTCTCAAGCTGGACAAGATAGTCAGGACGAAAGGGGCAACTGTAGAGCCGTACTACGAATTCAAATACAACATGGATACCGTACTGCCTTACCGCTTTAATGCAGCAAGGGATTTTTACGGTTTTTACAATGGGAATTCAGTGACACCATATACAAGACCGACATTATACTATCCTTCAGGCAACGATGTTTATCATATGGCCGTCCCATATCATGAGGATCCTGACACACATACGTATTGGGGGGTTAATAGAAACCACACCTACCGCATGGGCGCATCGTTACTCAAAACTGTAGTCACCGCCGGCCACGGTGAGATTGGACTGGAGTATAAATGGGATTATGCGTTAACAAATCCGGATAGCGCCTATGGTAGCTTTTATCCAACAGGTTATTATATTGATTCTAACCTTGAAGGTAAGACAGTTAATGATGGATTGGTAGTATCAAAGATCACTTATAAAGACAATTACCACTCGCAAACAACAAAGACAACAACCTACACTTACAGCAAAGGCCAACGTTTTGAGCGTGGAGGATATTGCTATTATAGCACATCAGGTGTAAAAGTGCTACTAAATACCTTCGCTAATCCCACGGTTAACTTTAATGGATCCAATCATGGCTTTTCAGAGGTCGCCGTAAAAACAACGGGTATCAGTAGCGAAGAGCTTTCTCATAACAAGTTTTATTATACTAATCTTACTTATTATAATACAAGCGGTGTCCTGGAAAGTTCCCTGCAAAAGTATACAGGAGGGGGTTATCATATGATCATGGGAGACTTAAGGAAGTTCCGGATGGGTTTACTATATAAAGTTGAGAATATTGATCCATCTGGCTTTGTAATGAGCAAAAACGAAACTGAATATGATACACTTACCTACCATACTACACCTATTACTAATCTCAGCCGAGGGATGTATAATGGTGGACCCTCCGTACATCCTTACAGATTGGTCGATGTATCGATGGTAAGGGTAAAAAAGGTTACTAATACAAAATATGTTACTGATGGAGGGCTGAAGACCTTCGTGACTGAATACAACTATGTAATTGATGACAAGAATAATTTGAAACGTACCAGTTGGACGAACAGTAAGGGCGAGCTGTTCAAAAAGTATAAATTGTTTAATTATGACTATTTGAATAAGTATGGATATATAGAAGCTCTGGATACGCTTGATAAACGTAAGTCGATAGCATTGATCTCGAGCGAAATTTGGAAGTACAGAACCAATGGAGACAGTGTGTTATTGAGCTTCAGCATGAACCCGCCGATATACGATACCTCTGTCAAAGTGATCCGTTTCCCTGCTGATTTTGTTGCCGAAATTGCTGAGCCCTTGACATCTTCTCAAGTTGCGGCAACAGGGGCCGGAGCCTTTATCGACCGAGAAAAGATCATGAAGTTTAAGAGCAATACAACTTATGGATCTGTGGTTGTGAAAGCAAGAGAAAATTTGCGCTATAATAACAGAAGTAACGTTCTCGAAGTTGCGGTGAACGATGCGAAGAAAAATATGAGTTTTATATTTGACACCTATCGTGCCAAAGCCGTAGCTTCCGTAGAAGGCGCTAATTATAATGATATTGCTTATGTAAGCTTTGATGGAGCCTATATGCCTTATGTATATCCGTTGGTGGATCATGATAAAGGGAATTGGCTTTTTGTTCCTGCCTATCTTAAAAGGTATACGGTGTTACCTAATCAAACTGTGGCCAGCGGCAAGTATGCCTACCAGCTTTTGGCATCAGGCGCAAATGCGTTGAGGACAAGGCCCTTAGGTGGTAATGAATATATGCTCACATTTTGGGTTAATAGCAGTAGCACGCCCACGGTATCGGTTAATACGACAGGTTCATCAACTCCTGTAAGCATAACTCATCAAAATACCGTTGGCAATTGGAAACTGTATTCTGCCACAATGAATGCAGCTGCTTCGTACTATGTGAATATTGCCAATACAGGAAGCGCAACTATGTATATCGACGAGGTCAGATTGCATCCTGTTTCGACCGGTATGGTTAGCTATACGATCGATCCATTGTTTGGAGTAACAAGCATCAATGACGCAAGCAATTATATAACCAGGTACGAATACGATGTTTTCGGTAGGCGCGTAATATCGAGGGATATGCGTGGTTACATAATCGAAAAGAAAGAAACCGCTTTTGATGATATAGATGGCATCTTCCAGAATCCTCAACCACCTAATCCAAACTATTAAAATCACTGCAATGAAATACTTTATAAAATATTTGCTTTCTGCAGTATTAGTCACGTCTATTGCAGATTTATCAGCCCAGAACCTATACAATGGCTCAGTCTTGCCGGTGCCTAATGGAGGCGGCAACATCACGATGCCGATTGACTTTAATACAGTATCAACCCTTCCGGCTTCAAAGTTTAATTATGTGCGTACCTATGTACCACTGGATACTATGAGGAGCATTCCCGCATTTAATAATACGGTCAATATGCGGTTGCATACGGCGACTGTTTATAAAGGAGGGTTGTGGAACCCTATTATGACCGTTACCAGCGCAGGTAATAACAAGGACATTGTATCCGTTGCAGACAGCCGTCCCTCTAACACTACCGTGTCGTTGCTTCCGTACCCCGTAAACTATCATAGTAAGTTCCAGCTGGATGCATACACGCAGCAGAAAAGCTACTATCAAACATTGTATCCCCAGGAGGGTTTGACAGCTTACGGCAAAAATGTAGTATCAAGTAATCAAGGCCTGCTGACAAGTACTTCGTATTCGGCGGGTAAAGCTTTTGTAGGTTACCAAAGGGGGACCAAGGAGATACAATCCATCGCTGGCGCTTCGGAAGTACTGAGAATTGAATACTCAGCAGGTACGCTTTGCAAGAATGGCTACTACAGCGCCAATGAATTGCGCAAGACAAGAGTAGAAGGGCAAAACGGTGCGATAAGTATTGCGTATGTAGACAAAGCAAAGAGACTTATATGCAAAAGCGTTTTTGCTGGTGGTGCAACCTGGCTTAAAACTTACTATGTATATAACGAGATGGGAAAGCTTATTTATGTTATCCCCCCAAAAGCTACGGAACAATTGAACAGTGCCAATTGTATCAGCAATATAAATAAGCTATGCTACAGTTATCAATACAACGCCGTTGGTGAAATGGTCAGTAAAATGACACCAGGCAAAGCAGATGCAGATGTATCGGTGCATGATAAATACAGAAGACTGATGCTGGTGCAAACTGCATTGATGAAGGCAAACGAAAAGTGGCAGTTCAACATCTACGATCAATCGAACAGGGTAGTAGTGACAGGCGTGTATTCTGGAAACGTAACAGCTGCTTATTGGAATGGCATATTGAATGGAACTACTACACCGATAAGCTATGGTTGTCCCACGAATCAGACACTGGAATATTGGCTCGTCAATGGTTTGAGTAATTTCACCTATCCAACAGCGCTTTGCTCTTGCGAGATACAAGGGTACAATTACTATGACAGGTACGATGCCGGCATTAGCGGGTTACCGGCATTTTCCGACAGCCTGCTTAATTTTTGCATAGCTGGTTCGGAAATTCCTAAGCCATATTATTTTACTCACGGCAAGCTAGTGGCAAGCAAAACAAAAGTGCTTGAGGCCAACGGCAATTTTCCTAATATATGGATAACCTCCGTTATGTATTACGATGAAAAAGGCCGGATGATACAAACACAAACGCTGAACCCATGGAATACGGTTAAATGGGACCTAAGCACTACACAATATAATTTTTCCGGGCAGCCTATATTAAGCATCAACACACATCATAATCCTACGGCCGATAAGAAATATACCCGAATTCTGAACCATAATTTTTACGGATCCTATACCGGCAGGTTAGATTCCGTTTACCAGAAAATAGACAGCAGGGTGTGGCAGCCTATATATACCCTGCGGTACGATGATCTGGGCAGGGTGCAAACGAAATGGCTGGGGAATGTTGAAGAGCAAAATTATACGTACAATATACGTGGCCAGCTTATTGGTATCAATGCCAATAAAGTGATGGATGCCACAATATATCCCACCATGTCCTATAAGTCTGATATATATTATGAAACAGGTTTTGATAGTGTACGATATGATGGAGGTATAGCCGGGTTCAGGTGGAAAACAGGTGGCAGTCCTACAATGTATTATGGCTATACATACGATAAAGCTAATCGTATGTTGGGGGCAGAGTATCGTGATTATAGCGTGGTAAGCGGTACTGCGCAGTGGAACAAGACAAACCGCGATTTTGGCGTATCGAATATCAGCTACGATGAGAATGGCAATATGCTAAGTATGAACCAGCGTGGATACGATAATACGTATAAGAAGGCCGATATGGACCTGCTGACCTATACATACGATGAAGGCAACCAGCTGGTACGCACTGATGATGATGGCGTAGCCAGCCCGATACACGATTTTAATGATGGCCATCCCGGGAAGGATGACGACTATAAATACGATGCGGATGGCAACCTGATAACCGATAAAAATAAATTCATTGATGAAATAGATTATAACATTCTTGATCTTCCAACCCACGTACTGGCCGACAACGGCGACGAGATCACCAATACCTACGATGCTTCGGGAGGATTGCTGCGGAAAGAAGTGAATGAGAATTCAGTGCTCAAGGTTTGGGAATATTGGGGACCATTTGTATACCGTAACGACAGCCTGAAATGGATAAACCATGAAGAGGGGAAAACAAGGTGGCTGCCCGATAGCAATGGCTATAAATACGACTATTATGTTAAAGACCACCTGGGCAATGTACGCACGGTGACCACTGCTGATGTAACCGATGAAACAGGTGCGCCACATTACCGTGCAGGCTTCGAGTTATTATCGGCCAGTTCAGAAGAAGCCTTGTTCGATAATATAGGTATAGTGCGCGATGCCAACCCTACCGGCACGCCTGTAAACCAGATGAGCGCGCGACTGAACGGTAGCGATGCCACCAGGCGCATAGCAGCATCCATCCTATTGCACGGCATGGCTGGCGATGAGTTCAGTATGGAAGTAGGAGGATATTATGAAGACACCAGCAGCAGCAAACTTAATACTTATGCTACCTCTTCTAATA
Organism: Bacteroidota bacterium; assembly: GCA_023436685.1. Classification (GTDB taxonomy): domain Bacteria; phylum Bacteroidota; class Bacteroidia; order Chitinophagales; family Chitinophagaceae; genus Polluticoccus. The sequence goes on from JAEZIL010000143.1 coordinate 5,144, forward strand.
TGCTGTCAGCCTTGGCTGGTGCGCTCACCAGCAATATAGTACCGGGGGGCGAGGGTACGGCCGCTATTACTGCCAAGATCAACAACCTGCTAACAACCACCAACTATAGTATATACGAGGGGCTGAAAGCTACGGCTACCGATCCGGCGTATCCGCGCTCTTACCTGAATATCCTTGTGTTCGATGAAGGGTTTAATATCAAGAGCTCGCAAAGCCAGGTAGTACAACTAAGAGGTGCAGCTTCGTTGTGGCATTTAATGTCGCGCAATTTTACCCTTACGCAGACGGGTTATTTGATAGCCTACCTCAGCCATGAGTCGAATATGAACGTGTTCTACGACGAAGTAGACCTGATACATATTGCTGGTCGCTTGCAGGAAGAGCACCACTACTACCCGCACGGCCTGCGTATAGAAGCCGGGATTGCCTCAACAGTTAAGGAACCAAACAAGTATCTTTACCAGGGGAAGCTGATGCAGGAAGAACTGGGGCTTGAGCTGTACGATTTCCATGCACGCCAGTACGACCCGCAGATAGGCCGCTTCTGGGGCATTGACCCTGCTGACCAGTTCCCAAGTGGATATACCGGCATGGGCAACGACCCTGCCAATAATATAGACCCCAGCGGTATGATGGCCATGAACAATGGTGGCAACCTGAGCACCAGGGCCATGCGGGTAAGGGCCCAGATAGCTGCGGACAAAGAATTTTGGAACGGATATAGTAGTGGAATGAAAGTGGAAGTGTCTGCTGGGAGTGGTTGGGGATCTGGGGAGCCAGATGTGCCTGAGCCAGAAGTGACTGAGGTTGTACTAAAAGATGCGCTCGATCCTAGTACGCAAGTATTGAGGCAGCCAGGGAAACCCGATGAGCCGATGACAACGGCAGCAGAGGAAAGTACAGATGATTGTAATTTTGAAACGCCACCCGATGAAAATGCAGCTGCTGGAAATTCAGCACAAAAAGAGAGTTTTGCTGCAGGTTCTGAAGACTATCAAGGTGAGCAAAAGGAACTTAAAGCTGGAGAAAATGGTATAGTAACTGTAGGAATTATAAAATATGATACTAGATCATTTGAAAAATTCTATGATGAAGCTCAGGGATCTATGCCTAATAGTTATACCACTACTCAAGCGGATTTTTCAGGTAATATGAGAACAATAAATACTTCTCTTTCAGGAGCGTCCAACTTTACACAAGACGATAAGCCTTGGAAGCCAAGTGCAGAAAAATCAGCAAATTTAGTTCTTTCAGGGGATGTAGTAACTGTTGGCAAGAATCGAGCGACGGACAATGATATGACCAGAACCTCTGTGGCGGCATATGAGCCTCAAACTGTAGCTCATATACATAATCATCCCGGTACAGGTTCTGTCAGATTTAACTCGGATCATGAGCCTGGTTATAAGGGAACAGTAAACTTTAGTAGAGGTCCATCTCCTCAAGATTTTAATAGGACTCCTCATCAAGGATTTTATAATGTTGTAGTTGATCGTAATCGAATATACTTTTATCGTAGTAGAGAAGAAACAGTTTATTATATTAATAGGAAATAATCATGAAATATTTATTGTTTTTATTATTGCCTTTAACATTGACAAATTGTAATGGCCAGATCCAAAAGGATAATACCGGCCAGATAGTTAATGTTAGCAAGGTTTTAGAGTCCAATTCATATCCGGAGGAAATAAAAAAAATGGGTTTGGAAGAATTATACAATATATCTAAGTGGTATATGTATTGTATTCACTGCGATACTAGAATAATAGATTTAAAGGAAGCTCTCCTTTGGCAGGCAGGTGATTCTGCAGAGCATATAGATCCCAATAATCCACAATTGGATAATACAACCTTAGGTATGCTTCCATTGAGTTTCGATAATCTTGTAATTAAAGGTGATACAGTCGAAATGCACTTTTATTTTTATTATAAAGGCAAAAAGGTCAATGAAAAGCTTGTTCATAATTTACCTTATTGGGGAACTGTTTTTTGGGGCAGAAGCGACACTATAAGATGTTATTCCTCAAGGAGTGATGTTGCATATTTTATGAAAGAATGCAAGGATTTAAGCAATTGCAATGTTCGTGAAGTAAACCCGCTGCAACCAGAGGTAATAGACTACATCAAAAGGAATAAAGACAAGATTGATCCTTGGTTTAGGAAGGAAGCGATAAAGCGTGGGGTGATAACTGAATAACTTATGGCAGGATTCGCTTTGAGATATTTGAATATTCTATTTGCTATTATAGTATTTAATAGCTGTAGTGCGCAAATCAACACTTCAGACCCCGGCATCTCGAAAAATATAAGTGAATCAAAGAAGAATAATTTTTTTGTTAAGCAATATTCAGATTCAACAAACCGGAGCGATATACCAGTTCAAGAAGTTTGGGTGGAAAAAATATGGTTTAATGAGATGAAAAATGGCAAAGTTCACAAAGTGGCGAGGAGGGGATGCCATCTATGTTTTTCCATAAAGCAAACTCCTGGGTTAAAATTCAGCGTTAGAAATACCAATGAATGGGAAATGAAGCACCTGGCAACGAATCAATCTGTAGGAACTGGATATGGTATGTATTTCTTAGATTTTGATACATGTAACTTGCCAGATAAAATAGTTATTGATCTAAGCTATGAGAAGGGTAAGGATACGTTTGCTCCCGGTAAACCAGCGGGTAAGTTGATATTTGTTGCTAAATAGCAAATGAAAAGTATAGTCTTAAATTTCATCATTCCTTTTTGCATTGGGTGTACAGTGCCCGGTGCAAAAGGGGAGGTGCAAGCTATGGCGCAGCGTAGCGATACTGCTGGAGTAGAAGGTGCTTACGATTATCCGCTGGGGATTAAGCAGCTAGACTTGGAAAAATTTTATGATAAAACTAAATGGGTATTATACTGTATACATTCAGATCAAAGGTCCCCTTTGTTCAGGGTAGTCCTGTCCAGGCTGATGTAACTTATGGAGAATTACCATTGGTATTTGATCATGTCGAAGTGAGAGGAGATTCAATAGAAATTGATTTTGATTTTTATTACAAGAACCACCGAATTGATTCAAAATTGCTTGATTTTTTGCCATATTGGGGAGCTGTTTTTGTAGGTAATAGTGATTCAGTGGTTTTGTATTCGTCTACATCGAATTTTCGATATCAATGGCGCCGCTGTGATCCGGAAGTTGTAGATTGTCCCTACCGTGAAGTAAATCCGCTACAGCCAGAAGTAATAGACTATATCAAAAAGAATAAAGACAAGCTCGATCCCTGGTTTAGGCAAGAGGCTATAAAGCGTGGGGTAATAACAGAATGATGCTTATAATAAAGATATTTCTGTGACCATCTCAGCCTCAATGTTAAAGAAACGCGCGTTCTTCTGAATACGCCCACCCTCCAAAATTTCATATGCAAGCCGGTATTTACCGGTTTGCAGTTTTAAGTTTTGCCCGTTAACTAAAGCTGTTATATTCAGTTGCTTTAGGAGTATATATTCGAAAGTAACTGAATCGCGGTAGTAAAGGCTTAGGTTATTGTTGGAAAGATTTTTATTGATCTTCAGATAGCCATACATAGCTGTTGCATATTCTTTTTTTGGTAACTGTGTTTTTCTGTTGGGGACAACTGTATGAATTCGTTCACGTTGACTGCCATACTCGCTTTTGTAGGCATTATTGCGGGGCTTTAATACTTGCTTGCAATCCGTAATAAAATCAGCGTTAATTTTTTCCAATTGGCTAACGTCTGTAACAAGCGTTGGCTCCGGTACATTAATTGATGCTGGTAACCTGCTAATGCTTATAAGTTGCGGCGCACAGGAGCATTGCTCTGTTAAAAGATCATAGTATGTGTCTGCATGAAAAGTATCGCAATGTATATCACCGCCGGTAATTGTGAACAAAAGGTAATTATAACGGCTACCTTTTTTTACATTGTTTAATGCCTCTTGAAGGGCATATTC
>JAEZIL010000190.1 GCA_023436685.1 Bacteroidota bacterium
GTTATTGTCATTAAATTCGAAAGTAAGATTAGCCAATGCACCTGCCAGAACATCTTCAGAATATTGCGTTTCTGTAAAATCTAGCGTTTTTTGCACTTCGCCTGCCTGGTTGAAGAAGGCGCGGGTAAGTTCAGTTCTCCTGTTTTGTTTATTATAGTTTACTGCAAATATGCCACCTAGCTTTTTATCGCCAAGTTTTGAAGAAAACCCGCCTGAAACCTGCACATTGGCATTCAGGGGCGCTGTTTTAGACTGATAAGACCAATCATTATCTAGCTGTTTTGCCAGCCCCAACCTATCCTGTTCGCTAAGTGTTCTGACTTTATCTTTGTCAGGAAAACCACTAGGCAATGCACGTTTACCATCGTCAACGCCTATAAAATCTAAACTACCACCTTTATAATAGTAAAAATCTTTGCCTATAGTTTGGCTATTAGCACCGGTACCTATTTGAACAGTAAGAAAATTTTCACCAGGTATATCTTTTGTGTTTACCTGTACCAGGCCACCTGCAAATTCGCCTGGAAGATCCGGCGTAGCTGCTTTATTTATTACTATGTTTTCTATCATTCCAGCCGGAAAAAGGTCGAAAGAGAACGTTTTCCTATCCGGTTCTGTACTTGAAAGCAATACACCATTCAAAGTTGCCTGGTTGTATCTGTCGGCTAAGCCTCTTACAACAAGGTATTTACCCTCCTGTACCGATGCAGCTGATACTCTTTTTAATACTTCGCCGGTATTTCTGTCAGGAGATTTTCTTATAGCCTCTGCAGATACCACCTGGGCTACAGTATTGGTATTCTTTTGAAAGGCGATCATTGAGCTGATGTTCTCTTTCTTCATTGTAGTTCTTACTACAACTTCATTTAACTGAGTAGACTTAGACTCTGAAATGGCTACATTAATATCTGTAGTAGCATTATCCACTACTTTTACCTCTTCTATGTCTTTTGTCTGGTAGCCAATGTAGTTTACCTGAACAGTATAAATACCTGCATCAATTTGTATAGTAAAATTCCCGTCTATATCTGTAGCAGCACCTTTGGGTGTTCCTTTTACTATAATAGTTGCACCTATTATAGGATCTCCGGTTTTCTCGTCTGTGATCTTTCCTGTAATGGTGCCAATTGAGAATGCCTTCATTGAAATCAGTAACAATAAGAAGGACATTGTAAGAATACGCATATATGCATTGAATTTGCATGCAAAATTCGCTTGCCAATGTTACCGTTGTTTTACCGCAATGTTACGGGTACGTCAACTCAATGTTAAGTCAATATTAATTTCACATATTCACTCTAAATAGGGTTGTTTTTTTATTATTTAATTGTTATCAGCACACCACCGTATTTCCCGCTAATTTTGCAGCAATATGAACACACGCCAGTTATTTCAACAGCATGTTGCGCAGACATCCGATGCTCCCGTTGGCTTGCATATTGTGAAAGCAGAAGGTAATTACTTATATGATACAGGAGGTAAAAAATACCTTGATTTGATTGGCGGTATCAGCGTATGCAATATTGGCCACCGGCATCCTAAAGTGGTTGAAGCTATCAAAAATCAAACTGATGAATATTTGCATGTAATGGTATATGGGGAATTGATGCAGAGCCCGCAAGTTGCATTTGCCCATCTGCTCAGTCAAAACCTACCTGAACAACTCAACTGTGTTTATTTTACCAACTCGGGCGCCGAAGCCACAGAAGGTGCCATTAAATTAGCCCGCCGAATCACCGGGCGTACCGACATTATTGCTTGTAATAACAGCTATCATGGCAATACGCTGGGCGCACTTAGCATTATGGGCGATGAATACTGGCGCAATGCCTTTCGTCCGCTTATGCCCGGTGTTTGGCATTACGACTATAATTCACAAGCACTGATAGATGCAATAAACGAGCAAACTGCGTGTGTTATTATTGAAAGTATACAAGGCGAGGCAGGTGTAATTGAACCAAAGCAAGATTGGTTGATACGGTTACGAGACAAATGTGTTGCCACAGGTACACTGTTAGTTATGGATGAGATCCAGACAGGGTTTGGACGTACAGGTAAGCTATGGGCATTTCAACATTACAATATTATACCCGATATAATACTGCTAGGTAAAGCACTTGGCGGTGGCATGCCGTTGGGCGCATTCATTTCTTCTTATAATAATATGCAGGCCTTTACCCACAACCCAGTATTAGGCCATATCACCACCTTTGGTGGGCACCCGGTATGCTGTGCAGCCGGCATGGCAGGGTTTAAAGTTTTATTGTCGGAGTCACTAATAGATCAGGTGCCCGTTAAAGAGCAGCTTTTTTATACGCTTCTAAAACATCCTAAGATAAAAGCAATACGCAGTAAGGGGTTGTTAATGTCTGTCGAGTTAGATAACAATGAAACAGTAATAGCAACTTTACAAAAATGCTTACAGAACGGGCTATTTTCCGATTGGTTTCTTTTTGCCCCTGAATGCATCAGAATAGCCCCGCCACTTACTATTACACAAGAAGAAATACAACATGCATGCGAGATGATATTAAGCTGCCTATAACTGTGTTTAGTGGCTTGCAATCCTAGTTGTTAACTGATTCTTATTACCTTTTTTCAATAAAAATATGTATTACATTTGTCACCTTAATATATAAAGCTGCTTATGCAAATAGCCATTATAGGAACCGGCTACGTGGGATTAGTGACCGGTACATGCTTCGCTGAAACAGGTAACAACGTAGTATGCATCGATATAAATGAAGAGAAAGTAAAACAGTTAAAAGACGGAAAATCACCTATTTACGAACCCGGCCTTGATGTTTTACTGGAAAGAAATATTAAAGAGCAGCGTATAAGCTTTACAACCAACCTTAAAGAAGGGATAAAAGATGCAAAGGTAATTTTCCTTGCTCTCCCTACTCCACCCGGTAAAGACGGCTCAGCCGATCTTCAGTTTGTATTAAACGTAGCTGCTGATCTTAGCACTATAATTACAGAATATAAAGTAATTGTAAATAAAAGCACTGTACCGGTAGGTACGGCTGAAAAAGTTTCGGCCGTACTAGCTCAGAAACTCGACCGTGAATTATATGATGTCGTGTCAAATCCTGAATTTTTGCGCGAAGGGGTTGCCGTAGAAGATTTTTTGAAGCCTGACCGTGTGGTGATAGGGACTTCTTCGGAAAGGGCCCGTAAAATAATGGATGAACTATACCAGCCATTTGTACGGCAGGGCAATCCAATATACTTTATGGATGAACGTTCATCAGAAATGACAAAATATGCTGCTAACTCATATCTGGCTATGCGCATATCTTTTATGAATGAGATGGCTAACCTGTGCGAGAAAGCAGGTGCAAATGTAGATATGGTACGTGTAGGTATAGGTAGTGACAGCCGCATCGGGAAGCGTTTTTTATTTCCCGGTGTAGGATATGGTGGTAGCTGCTTTCCTAAAGACGTACAGGCATTAGCCCAAACTGCGCGCGAAATGGACTATGACTTCCAGATAGTAAATACGGTGATGGAGGTAAACGAGCGTCAGAAAACACGCCTGGGCAAAAAAGTTAAAGAATGTTTTGGCAATGACCTTAGTGGCCGCAAATTTGCTGTGTGGGGCCTTGCCTTCAAACCTGAAACAGACGATATTCGCGAGGCTCCGGCCCTGGAGCTTATAGACGAACTGCTAACAGCAGGCGCAGAGGTTGCAGCGTTTGATCCTGAAGCCATGGCAAACGTAAAACGATTGCTAGATGATAAGATCAGTTTTACCGAGCATCAATATGAAGCATTGGAAGGGGCCGATGCGCTAATAATTGTTACTGAATGGAGTGCTTTCCGTAACCCTGATTTTGAAAAAATAATTAAAATGCTCAAGCACCCCATGATATTTGACGGCCGCAATGTATACACATTGGAAAAAATGCAGGAACTGGGCTTCTATTATGAGAGCATAGGACGTAAAACCGTGCATGAGCAATTACGCAACAATATTACAGTGCCTGCTGCGCCTGTTCGTGAGCGTGGCAACATTGACTAACGTATTACCCCAACAATAATTATTTGAGTTAAAAACAATGAGCAATAAACGTATTCTTATAACAGGTGCAGCCGGTTTTTTGGGTTCGCACCTATGCGACAGGTTCCTGAAAGAAGGCTATGATGTGATTGGTATGGATAATTTGCTTACGGGCAATATCAAGAATATTGAACATCTTTTCCCTCTTAAGGAATTCCAGTTCTACCATCACGATGTATCTAAATTTGTACACGTACCCGGTAAGATAGATTATATCCTGCATTTTGCATCTCCGGCCAGCCCTATCGACTACCTTAAAATGCCTATACAAACATTGAAAGTAAGTTCCTTAGGCACACATAATCTATTAGGCCTTGCAAAATCAAAAGGTGCACGTATACTGGTTGCATCTACATCAGAAGTTTATGGAGACCCCCTGGTGCATCCGCAGCCAGAGGAATATTGGGGGAATGTGAATCCTATTGGCCCACGTGGTGTATACGATGAAGCTAAACGCTTTATGGAAAGCATAACTATGGCTTACCACACGTATCATAAACTGGAAACAAGGATCATACGTATATTTAATACATATGGGCCACGCATGCGACTTGATGATGGCCGTGCATTACCAACATTTATGAGCCAGGCTTTACGGGGTGAAGATGTTACGGTTTATGGCGACGGTTCCCAAACACGTTCCTTCTGCTATGTTTCTGATCTTGTAGAGGGCATCTACCGCTTACTATTAAGCGACTATAATAAACCTGTAAATATTGGCAATCCGTCGGAGATCACGCTTTTGCAGTTTGCAGAAGAGGTAATTAAATTGACAGGGTCAAAATCGAAGATAGTTTATGAACCACTACCCCAGGACGATCCTAAACAACGCCAGCCAGATATTACTAAAGCTAAAGAAATATTGGGTTGGGAGCCTAAGGTTGACAGACATGAAGGCCTTAAACTAACACTGGAATATTTTAAACAACACATCTAATAATAAAAGGGCTTCTATTGAAGCCCTTTTATTTATGTTAAATATAACTAAGATTATTTTACCAGTTCATTTTCCAGCTCAAGTACTGCAGTTTCATTGATCTTTACGTTATAC
>JAEZIL010000253.1 GCA_023436685.1 Bacteroidota bacterium
GCTCAACAGTAATTTATTTCGTTAAAGTATCCCGGGTATTCAGGCATTTTGTTGCCTGGAACTGGCTGAAGCGATTGATATTTTTACCACCTGAAGACCGTTTAAATAAGCTTCGTACCCGATGGACCTTCTCGCCTATAAGATTACAGATACAAAAAAGAGAAAAACTGATAGAAGAAATGCTGAATAAAAGTGCCGTAAACCATGCAACTATTTAGCCTGCGATGATGCTGCATTATTTGTATCACCAAGGTTATTTACAGCTTTCTTCCATCGTATAGCATAGCTCAGGTAAAAATTAAAATCGAATATTGAATTTTTATCGCCCATACCATAACCCGCTATGTACGATGGTGGTAATTCTTTAAATGAATTTTGATTCAACCGAAATTTACCACGTACATTCCAGCCTGTAAATAAACCTTTAACCAGCTCAACCCGTACGCCTCCCGTAACTTCAAACCAATGGGCTACCATATTGGCCGAAGGGATGGTACCTGTTCGATTTCCCCAAAAAGGATCTTCGATAAAATACGAGGCTTTACTGCGCTGTATGGGTGCAATTCCGTACCGGGCGCCAATGAACCCCATATCCCAGTCTTTGGCTGACATCCTTGCGAACATACTTTTATTGATACCTGCCCTTGCAAAGTAATTGCTACTTGAATACGACAATTTATTTGTTTCAAATTCAGCACTACCCCATCCCCCTTCTGCAACCACATATATATCTTTCTTAAAGTAATAGTCAATTTCAAACTCATAGCTGCGCTGAGCAGTTAAGAATGTACTGATGACGGGCTTAAGTATATCAATACCGAAACGCAATTGATGGACACTATCAACATACTTAGGGGGTGGCGAAGGTTCGTCAGCTGTATCTTCCTGGGCAAAAGCCGGGAAGCTAAGGAACAGAAATAGTATATTAATAATATATTTTGACATGTTCGATATTTGCATCGTTCGAAACGTTGCCGTTTACCAATTTTACTGAATCTATATTATTAACAGTGTACCGTAAATTATTTATAGTATAGTAAGTAGTATAGCCACAAGCATTGGAAATGAAATGAATATTGCGGCTATAGTAAAAAGTAATGGTATCCTTATCGAAAGCTGAAGTTCTTGCAGAATCGGGCTGAATAAAAATACTTGTACTATCATTCAATGGAGATAGCACTACACTGTCAATCTTATTAATGTTTTTACCTGCAAATACAAAATAGGTGGGTGAGTCTAATGCCCCTATCATAACATTGGGAAGTAAGGAATCGAGAGTAACAATACCGGTATCGCTTTCTACAGCTTTATAGATGCCTATGCGCAATCCGGTCCGCACTGGTTGCAGACAGGGGTCTTTTTGCCTGTCGCAAGACACCCAGCAAATGCAGACAATAGCAAACAACAATAGATAAAACCTGCGTATATCAGTCATTAAGTGTATTCAATATTTTATCTATTTCAGCTATTACACTATCCAATTGCTTTCGTAAAGCAGCTTTATCCTCTCCGTCGCCTAATGTCTTATCAAGAGTGCTAGCTGCCATATTCTGTTCCATTAAAGCTATTTCACTATTCAGTGTTTCTATTGCCCGTACCTGGTTGCCCACAACTTCTTTCAGTTGCTTGTTCTCAGCCTGAAGTATCGTGTACTTTTTTAAAAGCACATCGAGTTTGTCGTTAAGCAATTGCAGGTCCTCCATTATCATTCGCGTATTTGAGCCTGTAATTTTGTTTTGTATGCGTTTACTAATTGTTGCATCAACTGGTCAGTTTCCGCATCAGTAAGTGTGCGGTCGTATACCTGGAAATTATAATTCAATGCAAACGATTTTTTATCGGCACCTAACTTCTCGCTTTCAAAAATATCAAACAAAGTAAATGACTGCAAAGCATCTATTTTCAGTTGGTTGGTTACATCCTGTACCTGTTGGTACGTTACAGTTTTATCAAGCACCACTGCCAAATCTCGCTGCACGATAGGAAACTTTGTAACCTCAGTATATTTAATTTTATGTGCATCTGCACTCTTTAGCCATAATGCCCAGTTAATAGTACCATAGTAAACAGCTTGTTTGATATCAAAATCTTTCAATTTTTTATCTTCTACTGCTGTAATACTACATAAATCCTGGTTTTTCCATTTCCACGTAATGGTAGCCGTAGCCTCATCTATTTGCAAAGTGGTTTTAGTAATACCTGCCTGCAAAAGCAGATTAGCGATAATTCCTTTCAAATAATAAATATCGGCTTTAACAGCTTGCTGGTTCCATTGCGCTGTTTGTACATTACCAGTTATCCATAAAGCCAGTTGTTCTTCCTGAATATACTTGTCAGCAGTTTGTGTATACGTATTGCCAAATTCGTAAAGCGCAAGGTCTTGTTGCTTCCGATTACAATTATATGCTATTACCTCCAGTCCGCTTTCAAGCAGCGAAGGCCGCATTACATCCAGCTCGCTACTGAGGCTGTTCAGCATTTTTACCAGGTCCGTCCGTTCCGGGTAAAATTTACTGTTTACGATAGAGTTGGTCACTATTTCACTAAATCCTTTGGCAGTAAGTGTTGAAGCTACTTTGTCTTTATCGGCCCTGTCGTTAGGCAAGGCTTTGTTCAACGATATATTCAGGCGCGTAGGTATCTCTACATTATTCAACCCGTCTATACGCAGTATTTCTTCAACGATATCGGCAGGTTGTAAAACATCGGTCTTGTTGGATGGCACCTTAACAATAAAACCTTCATTGCTTTTTTCTTCAATTTCGAACCCTAGAGCAGTTAGGATTTGTTGAACAGTTTCGGGTGTATAATCTTTACCCACCAACTTGTTGATATAAGCATATGTTGTACTTACCCTGGCAGGCTCCAGTTGCCGCGGATATACATCGATGATGTCAGACGCGATTTCACCACTACAAATCTCTGTTATCAAGGCAGCAGCGCGCACCAATGCCGGCTGCACATTGTTAATATCTACACCTTTTTCAAAATGCGTAGCTGCATCGGTACGCAAACCATGATGCATAGAAGTACGGCGTATGTGCGTAGGGTCAAAATAAGCGCTTTCCAAAAAGATATTAGTAGTAGCACCGCTTACACCACTTTTAGCACCACCAAACACACCTGCTATACACATACCTTTCTCTGCATCGCATATCATCAGGTCGTTACCTTGCAGTTTGCGTTCCTTGTCATCAAGCGATTGAAACATTGTACCTGCAGGTTCAAAACGCACTTTTACCTGTTGGCCTGCTATCTGATCAGCATCGAAAGCGTGCAAGGGTTGCCCGTATTCATGCAATACATAGTTAGTAATATCTACAACGTTATTGATAGAGCGCACTTCGATGGCTTTCAACCTTTGTTGCAGCCATTTAGGTGATTCACCCACTTTTACGTTGGTGATAGTGATACCCATATAGCGGGCACAAGCTTCTGTAGCTTCTATTGTAACATTGATGTCAATATTACCCTTTTTAGCTGGCAGCAATATCTCAGGTTGCTTTACCGTATACTTTCTACCTTTATGATGAGTCAAGTAAGCGCATATATCGCGCGCTACCCCCAAGTGGCTCATTGCATCCGATCGGTTTGGTGTAAGGCCAATATGAATAGCTGTATCGGGCTCAGAAATATTGAAATATTTGCTCGCCGGCGTGCCAATTGGCGCATCGGTGGGCAGTATCATAATGCCTGCATGGCTCTTACCCAGCCCTATTTCATCTTCGGCACATATCATGCCTTCGCTCTCTTCACCACGTATTTTGGCTTTTTTTATCATGAAAGCTTCCCCTTCTGTAGGATAAACGGTAGTGCCTACAGTGGCAACTACTACCCTTTGCCCGGCAGCAACATTAGGAGCTCCACATACTATTTTCAGAGGCGCAGGGTTACCTACATTTACTGTTGTGAGGCGTAATTTATCAGCATTAGGGTGCAGTACACAAGTCAAAACTTCTCCAATTACAAGCCCGGCAAGGCTACCCTTCACGTCTTCTACTGGTTCCATTGCTTCTACTTCCAGGCCTATAGAGGTTAGGATATGGCTGAGTTCAGCCGCCGGTAAATGTTCCGGCAGATAATCCATCAACCACTTATAAGAAATTACCATCTGTTTTTAATAAAATTTGCTGTAAAGATAGCCCATGATTTGGGATGCTGATAATAAATGGCATCCTTTTAAAAAAATGTGATGCCTTCTGTTTTATAAACATTTTTTTGTGGGATATTTGTGGATTAATGTGATTAACAGGAAGGAAATGTGGATAAAGATGATATGTATGACAAACAAGGTGAATAAATATGTGGGTAGTGTGTTACTGCCCGGCTTATAACTAATACTTCAGCAAAGTCTTTGCACATTCATTTTTCAAATTACATTAGCCCCTGCACCCCTGACCAGATAACATGCCGGTAATATCCGCTTAACAATTTGGAAATGTTAGGCAGAAAAACAGAAAGGACTGTTCTAAACAGGCATTGTTTATTGGGTTAAAAGGGTGAACACAACAGTTTTACAACAGTATAACGTACTAACCATCAATGGCAGTAAACATTAAAAAAGATTTTGGTAACACCCGCACCCGGAAGCCAGACCTCACCACACTGGTATACGGGAAAGTACCCCCTCAAGCACCGGAATTGGAAGAAGCAGTATTAGGTGCAGTAATGCTTGAAAAGGATAAACTGGCTGAAGTTTTAGAGATTATACAAAGTGAAGATTGCTTTTATGTAGATGCTAACCAGAAGATATATGCTGCTATCCGACGCCTGTTTGATAAGGGTATGCCGGTAGATTAGCTCACCGTAACTGAAGAATTAAGGAAAAGCAGCGAA
>JAEZIL010000276.1 GCA_023436685.1 Bacteroidota bacterium
TTGGGGTGGTGTACTACATCCATCACCTTGAACGACAGGCCTGCAAGGGCATCGTAATTGGAAAAAGATGTACCGCAGCACTGGTAAATATTAGCACGGTTGTATTTATCCATTTTATAGTCATTCAGGAAACCCTCATATCCTTCGTCGCGCAAAAATTGCGGCCGTTTATTCAGGTAAAGTGTTTGCCCTATGTATGCCCTTACGTTGCTACCAAGGAAATTTACAGTGCTGTCGTAAGCGGGGTGGGCGTTTTCAGCAGCGAACGATTGATTTTGACAAACATTCAAAATCACAAGCCATAACAGTGTTTGTAATATTTTCATAATCATTCATTTATGAAGTACTGTAAAAATAAAGCAATTTTTTATTTGTTATCAAGTAGTTAACAAAAAGTTTTTTGCTCGTTAACAAAAAGTTGTTCGTTTGTTAATCATTTCTCTAAGCTATATAAAAGAATGTACCAAAAGATGTATTGACAACTATTGCTTTTGTTGTTTTTTCGGGTATATTATGATGAGCCCGGATAAAGTGCAGATGAAACAGCAGGCACGGCAGTAATTGTGGCAGGCAAACATTATTTTTGCGCCCATGGAATTAACAGCGCTCACAGCCATCAGCCCCATCGATGGAAGGTACCGTTCTCAACTAGCGGTTTTAGCACCCTATTTTTCAGAGTTTGGCCTTATCCGCTACCGGGTGAAGGTGGAGGTAGAATACTTCCTGTTCCTTGCCGAGCAGAAGATATTTAAGCTGCCTGTAAAGGTGAAGCCTGCACAGCTACGTAAGATATATGAAGAGTTTACGGAGGCTGATGCTCAAAGCATTAAGCAGATAGAGCGCACTACCAATCATGATGTGAAAGCGGTAGAATATTTCCTGAAAGAGAAAATGAATGCAATGGGCGCCGGCGAAAGCGTAGAGTGGGTGCATTTTGGGCTTACAAGCCAGGATGTAAACAATACTGCTACGCCATTGCTGTGGAAAGATGCATTGGAAGAGCAATACCTGCCCATGCTTCAAAACATAATACTTAACCTGAAGAGATCGGCTAAGGAGTGGAAGGGTATACCTATGCTGGCGCGTACACACGGCCAGCCCGCATCGCCTACTACTTTGGGTAAGGAATGGATGGTGTTTGTAGAAAGGCTGGAAGGCCAGGTGCAGCAGCTATCGCATATACCTTTTGCCGCTAAATTTGGTGGTGCTACCGGAAATTTTAATGCGCATCATGTCGCTTTCCCGGCAAAAGACTGGCAGGCATTCGGCAATAGATTCGTAAACCAGAAATTGGGCCTGGAGCGCATGCAATACACTACACAGATAGAACATTACGATAACATAGCCGCACAATTCGACGCCCTGAAGCGCATCAATACCATACTGATAGACCTGTGCCGCGATGTGTGGAGTTATATATCGATGGAGTATTTTAAACAGAAAGTGAAAGAGGGAGAAGTAGGATCATCGGCCATGCCACACAAAGTAAACCCGATAGATTTTGAAAACGCAGAAGGTAACCTGGGCATTGCAAATGCAATATTCGAGCACCTTTCGGCGAAACTGCCTGTTAGCCGCCTTCAGCGCGACCTGACAGATAGCACTGTACTTAGGAATGTGGGTGTGCCGTTGTCGCATAGCTACCTGGCCTTACGCTCGCTTGAAAAAGGTTTGAACAAATTATTGCTGAATAAAGATAAAATGCAACAAGACCTGGATAACAACTGGGCAGTAGTTGCAGAGGCTATACAAACTGTTTTGAGGCGCGAAAACTATCCGCAGCCATACGAAGCTTTAAAGGCTTTGACCCGCGGCAAATCCGGTATCGGCAAGAAAGATATTCATGAATTCATTGATACACTGAAAGTATCGGCAAAGGTGAAGAAAGAGCTAAAAGCAATTACACCTTACAATTACGTAGGTATTTTCTAATGTACTTACCGAAACAATTGCTGGAAAGCCTGCATGGTGTGCAAGGTTACAATGAAGAGAAATTCATTGAAGCGCATAATGAGCCGGCACCTGTTTCGGTACGTTTACATCCGGTAAAAGGAGTAGAGCATTATGTCGGAATGCCACAAGTACCCTGGTGTGCAGAAGGCAGATACCTGCCGCAACGCCCGGTTTTTACGCTCGATCCCTCTTACCATGCAGGTGCCTACTATGTGCAGGAAGCGTCGTCAATGTTTCTAAGCCATGTATTGCGTGCACTATTGCCTGAACGCGATAACATACGAGTGCTTGATTTGTGTGCAGCCCCCGGCGGTAAAAGCACCCTTATAGCATCGCTGCTGGGCAAGGACAGCCTTCTCATATCAAACGAAGTGATACGCACACGTGCTTCCATATTGCACGAGAATATGACACGGTGGGGCTATATGAATAGCTGGGTAACCAGCAACGACCCTAAAGATATTGGCAGGCTGAACGGATATTTCGATGTGATAGTTGTAGACGCACCCTGTAGTGGCTCGGGCTTGTTCAGGAAAGATAAAGATGCCGTAAAGGAATGGAGTGAAGCGAATGTGATCCTTTGCAGCCATCGCCAGCAAAGGATATTGGCCGATATATGGCCTGCTCTGAAAGAAAACGGTCTGCTCGTATATGCTACTTGTTCTTACTCTCCGCCGGAAGATGAAGCCATATTGGATTGGTTAAGCGAGGAATTTGAAGTGGAAACTTTGAGCGTGCCAGGCATAAGCGCATGGGGTATTATTGAGACCACAGCTAACAGGGGAGCAAAAGGATACCGTTTCTATCCTGATAAGGTGAATGGTGAAGGCTTTTTCATTGCAGCACTGCGCAAAAGGGGGGCAGAAAAATCTATTAGCCAACTTAAATTCAAATCGCAAAGCGAAAAGAAGATTAAAGAAGCTGCAAGCCATTTACTGACAAGCGGAGAGTATGCCTATTTGCAAGGTAAAGAACAATATTTTGCTATTAATGCAGTTCATGAAACAGATTGGCAAATACTTAACAAAACATTATACCTGAGAAAAACAGGTATAATGTTAGGAATGCCAACTGCAAAAGAATGGGTGCCGGATCATGAATTGGCGCTAAGTATAGATAAATCTAAAAGCATTGCCTGTGTTGATTTAGACAGAGATCAAGCGTTGAAGTTTCTTAAAAAAGAAGATATCACTATGCCGGCGGTAGCAAAAGGTTGGTATCTTGTAACATACAACAATCAGGCATTGGGCTGGATAAAGGCTTTAGGGAACAGGGTAAATAACTACCTGCCTAAAGGTTGGCGCATAAGAATGGAACTTACAGACGAACAACAGGCATAATTGTTGTACTTATAGGGCGTTTATTTATTTCTAAATGAGTTAGTATGTTCAAGTTTCCTGCGTTGGTAGTCGTGCTAATTTTGCATTCATTTATAGCTATTGCTAAACAAGATAGTTTGCAGGTTATTATACACAACGATAAATGGGTTGTAAAGCATGATGCTAAATTGGGCGAAACAGTATTTTCATTAGCGCGTAAATACCACGTACCACCTGCTGTATTAGCCGATGTTAACGAGGTAAATTATCAATCGGGCCTGGATGCAGGGAGAGATATATACATTCCGCTTGGAGCATATAACCAGGTAACTTCAAACCCTGTTAACACTAATGTAAGGCCATTGTACTATATAGTAGATGAAGTAGATAACCTATACAGGATAAGCAAGTATGCAGGAGTACAACAAAGAACCATGCAGGAATGGAACCACCTCTCTGATAATGCCATTAGGGAAGGTCAGCGTTTATTTGTAGGCTGGATCTTGTACGATGCGACTGATATTACTAATAGTAGCCCCTTGCAGGCGGGTAAGCCTGCTACAGTCATAAAGAAAAGCCCTGCGCCTACTCAGGCAGGTATTGAAGACAATAGCGATGAAAATGATACCGTTATTATTATCAGGAAGCCTGTAGCAGATTCAGTATCGCCTGCTGAAAAGGCATTTTTGTTACAAACCAATAATGGCCTTAGCGTAAATGAAGAGAAAGGTACAGCTGTATTTTTTAATATGAGCAAGAAGATAGCGGGCTCAAAAACAATATATGCTTTTCATAATACTGCACGTAAGGGTACTATTATTAAAATATACAACCCCGGCACAAATACAACCGTATTTGCTAAGGTGTTGGGGCCAATACCCGGCACCAAACAATATCACGATGCTATTATAGGAATAGACGATAGTGCACAGAAAATGTTGGGTGTAGATGATGCGCGTATGTGGTGCGAGCTGCAGTATGGGTATTAACTTAAGACATTTTCATATAAATATATATTGGAATTGCGGGCGTTTTTGTAGGTTGCTGCAATGAAAGTGCTTGTTATACGCTTTTCTTCTATTGGCGATATTGTACTCACTACTCCGGTTATCAGATGTTTAAAGCAGCAACGTCCGGATGTGGAATTGCATTATCTCACTAAAGCCAGCTTTAAATCGGTAGTGGCTCATAATCCATATATTGATAAGATCCATTACCTGCATGATGATTTTATCAAAACACTTAATGAGTTAAGGGCAGAGAAGTTTGATTTCGTTATAGACCTGCATAACAATTTGCGTACAGCAAGAGTGAAGCGTGCACTGGATGCAAAGAGTATGTCATTCCCTAAACTTAATATTCAAAAGTGGCTGTTAGTTAATTTCAAAATTAACCTCATGCCCTCTTACAGTATTGTAGAGCGTTACTTTGAAACAGTAAAGCCATTGGGGGTTACAAATGACGGACAGGGTTTGGATTATTTCTCGGGCGATGACTCCAAGCTAGGCAATAGAGATATACCCATGAGCCATTGGGCAGGGTATGTAGGGTGTGTAATAGGAGGCTCATATAATACTAAGAAGCTACCTGTAGATAAATGGAAGGAATTTTGTGCAAAGGTTCCTTATCCTGTTGTACTAATGGGTGGGCCTGAAGATAGGGAAGAGGGTAACAGGATAGCAGAGCAGGATACTGTTAAGATATATAATGCATGTGGAAAGTTCAGCATAAACGAATCGGCCCGGCTGGTACAGTTATCCAAAGTAGTTGTAAGTAATGATACAGGGCTGATGCATGTAGCCGCAGCATATAAAAAACCTATCATATCATTATGGGGCAATACTTCACCCGAGATGGGCATGTTTCCTTACTACGGATATAATGATTTGAAAAAAATTGTAGAGCCCGTGGTATATATGATGGAAAATAAAAGTCTTCATTGCCATCCCTGCAGTAAACTAGGCTATGCACGTTGTCCAAAGGGACATTTTAAATGTATGAATGAGTTGAATATGAATGAATTAGTAGAAATCGTTAAAAAATACTGGCCTTCTCCCAACCTAGATACTTAATCTCATGTCTTTATTGTGTGGTAGGCAACAGGTATTTGATTTTTTTAACATTTTACTTGTATAGACCACGGCATTTAATATATTTGTGAATAGCGTTTATTAACTCAATATGAAAAAATATACATCGCAATTACTATTGGCATTTGTGTTGTTGTGTAGTGCTTTAATGAGCCCCCAAAAGGCAAAAGCATCGCACGCTGCAGGTGCCGAAATAGTGTATGAGTACATTAGCGGCAATACCTATCGCTTTATCGTTAAATTCTACCGCGACTGTGATGGTATCCCTACACCTACGGCATTCCAGGTATGTTTTCACAACCCATGTACCGGTGCCACCTTTAGTACCCAGGCCGACCTGTACACCGGTCTGATTCCGAATTCTAACCCTTCATTGCCACCTGTGCCAAATGGTACACCTGTTTCGGCTGGTTGTTCCGATTCGGCTACCAGGTGCGATGACCCATCTTCTGTAATTAAAGGTTACCAGGAATGGTGGTATGTAGTTACCCAAGACCTGGACGATACCTGTAATGCATGGAGGATAGGTATTTCAGAAAGTGCCCGTAACGTAGGCCAGCTGAATATACCTTCAGATAACCTGTATGTTGAAACCACATTTGACAATGACTATGCGCCGGGCAACAACTCGCCTTATTTCGCGGTTAAGCCAATACCTTTCTGCTGCGAGGGCCAGGCTTTCAGCTATAACAACCTTGCTACCGATCCTGATGGTGACTCTTTGTCCCACAAAATGATCATACCGCTTAACAACGGTGCAGGTAGCTGTGACCAGCCATTGAGCGCGGTAACGCCTTTCGTGCTGACCCCGCCTATCAATGCACTGAACAACCCGCTGCCAAGTAATAACACTTTCGTTCTATCGGCTACTACCGGCCAAATGAACTTCACACCCAGCACAGCAGGTTTTGCAACCATTACAGAGCTGGTGGAAGAATGGCGCAACGGCCATAAGATTGGTAGTGTAATGCGCGATATGCAGGTACAGATACTGCCTTCTCCATGTTCGGGTGTGCCTATTAATCCAGTTGCCAGCATTGGTACACCTACCGGTGGTGCATGGACAGGTACCCGCTTTGAAGGTTGCGTGGAACAAACCCTGAGCTTCCAGTTCAATGGCTCTTCTACTGCTGGAGATGCCGTATTGATAGCACGTGATAACCACAGTAGTACCGGTGTATTCCCTCCGGGTAATAATGTAACTGTTACCTATACAGGCCAAAGAACCAAAAATGTTGTAGGTACCTTTACCTGGACCCCTACAGCTACAATGTCAGGTTCTTATAATATGCTGATCACTATTACTGACTCTACCTGCCGCCCTCCGGGTATCCTGTACAACAGCTTCCAAACTGTTGAGATCTTTATATGGCCCCCAACAGAAGCGTTTAAAGATACAGCGATATGCCCCGGCGATATAGCTTCGCTGGCTGCGATAGGTGGTGGCGATTTTGAATGGACCGTATTGAGCGGCACACCGGGATCACTGACCCCTGCCGTAGGCCCTAACGTTACCGCATCGCCTGCAGTACCAACCGTTTACCAGGTTGAATCTAAACTGACAGACTTCTGTGCCCGCAATAAA